>JBEKKP010000004.1:0-60542 GCA_050010655.1 Candidatus Dormibacteria bacterium | reverse complement strand
ACGATGTTCGGCGGCTGGCATCGCCCCACCCTGCGCCCTCTCGGCCAAAACATCTGTACGCAGGCAGACTAACGGCCTGTCATGCAGCCAGTGTTCGCGTGCGTCTCTGCCATTGACGATGATGCTGCGCGTGAAAGGTGCGACCCATGAAGCGAACGCCTGGACGTCATGAATCTCGCGTCCACTCGGTCGTTCGACACCGACGCCGCGGATTCTCGGGCCTTCGAGGCGGCGTTCGAGGCGGAGCAACGCCGCCTCTTTTCCATCGCCTTCTCGATACTCCGCGACCCGGCGGATGCGCAGGACGCCGTCCAGGAGACGGGACTCATCGGATGGCGACGCTGGCGTTCCCTTCACGACGAGTCCAGGTCCGCCGCATGGCTCGCGAGGATTTGCGTCAACCTCTGTCTGGATCGACGGCGCCGGCTCCTGCGCCGAGTATTCGTCGACGACGCCGCGCTCGAGTTGCGCGAGGCCGCCGATGAGCACCTGACGGACAGCGGTCGGTACATCGATATCGACCGCGCGTACACCAAGCTCTCCGTCCGGCAGCGGGCGGTGATCACGTTGCATTACCAGCACGGATACACGCTCGCGGAATGCGCCGAGCTGATGGGCTGCAGCGCCGGAAGCGTGTCGCAGCATCTCGCGCGCGGTCTGAGGCGGCTCAGAAGGGAACTTGTTGATGAGTGACGAAGCAATCACTGAACGCCTGATCGAATATCTCGGCCGCTACGCGACGTTTGGGCTTCCCACTCGCAACATCGCGGCAGCGGGACCGAGGCTGCCCGCGCGAAAGACCTGGGCAGCTCCCGGGAGCGCCGCCCGCGCGATCGGCGGGACCGCACTCGCGCTCGCGCTTGTCACGGCACTTGTCGTGGTCCTTGGCGTCGGGTTCGGACTGCGCGCTCGCACGCAGACGGCACAACCAAGGGGGGCAACGCTTTTCAGCGGCCCTTCGGCACGTGGTGTCGCCAACCCTCGGAACACGTTCGTGTGGTTCACAGGGCCGAACTCGCTCCCCGTCGTTCCGAACCCTGCGTCGGAGGGAGGACTGGAGCCGGCGCCGGGATCGCAGCCGGGCGTGGCTGCCACTGGGCTGCGCGTTGTCGTGCTCGATTGGACAGGCGCGGTGCGATATCGCATCACGATCGCCCCGTCGAAGCTCGATCCGGGCGTGATCCCGGCAATTGAGACCATTTCTTCAGATGGCACTCGAGCCCTGCTCAACGACGGAGTTGTTATCGACCAGACCGGGGCGGTGGTGGGCGCGATTCCGGGTCTGAAGAACTTTTCCGGCACGCCTCGCTGGACCAGCGATGGCGCTGGAGTCTGCGCGGCGACGGATGTCGCTGGACGGCTGTCGCTCGCCGTGTACGGCCCCGGCGGGACGCGTCGCGCGATTGCGTCTGTCACCGACACCGTTGCCGATGCAGTCGGAGGATTCTTCGCGAGCTCAGTGCTCTCGTGCGATCCTCGCAGCAACATCGCTGTGGTCGCGCGCTATCGCTACATCCCCGCTGACGCGGAGCAGTGCGCACCACCAGCCGCGTCCTGTGTGGAGAACGGCGTCGATACCGTGGACGCTGCCTTGTGGGGGATCCGGATGTCCGACGGCACGGTCTTGATTCACCAAGCCGATAAGACGGTCGCGGTTGGTGAGCCCTTCTGGTACGGCTCCGAGAACGGCGCGCTCGCAGCCGAGTTCGTCACCCGCGGCGTCGCGGTGGTCGACATTCCATCAGGAGGCGAAATGCTCAAACCTGCCGATCTTGGTTCAGCGAACCTGCCCGCAGTCAGTGCTGACGGTACTCGCATCTTGTGGACCGTTGAAAACGCGTCGCGGACGCAGCTCACGATGGATCTCGTCGGCGGCGCCGACGGAGCCACCATTCGCAGCGTGACGATCGACGGAAAGAACCTACCGCCGGTTACTGCTATCGCCTACCCCGACGGGTCGTCGTTCATGGTCGACGTGGCTGGCGACTTGCTCTTGCTCGACTCGAGCGGCGGGATCAGCCGGCTCTCGACGACGATAAACCTGAGCGTCGCTCCCGGAAGCCTCAAGTACGAGGGAATGTCCCAGGCGCAGCGCTAGAAGTCAGGCGGATCCGACTCCGTCCATCACGTGGATGGGCTGGAAGATGTCTTCGGACAACTCTTCACCGGACGTGGTGAGGTGCTCGAGGAATGTCGGGATGATGCCGGTTGGCATGTACGAGCCGACGACCTTGCCGTCCTCGTCGACGCCCGCCTGCTTGTACGTGAAGATGTCCTGCAGCTTCACTTCGTTGTTCTCGCAGCCGAGCACCTCGGTGATGCTCACGATCTTTCGTGTTCCATCGCGAAGGCGGGACTGCTGCACGACAACGTTGACTGCGGAGCCGATCTGCTCGCGAATGGCGCGTGACGGCAATTCCGCACCGGCCATGAGCACGAGCGTCTCGAGTCGGCTGATGCAGTCGTGCGCGTTGTTCGCATGCAACGTGGTGAGCGATCCATCGTGGCCGGTGTTCATTGCCTGGAGCATGTCCAGCGCTTCTCCACCACGACACTCTCCAACGACGATGCGGTCGGGTCGCATGCGCAAGGAGTTGATGACCAGGTCTCGAATCGACACGCGTCCTCGACCTTCGACGTTCGCCGGCCGGGTCTCGAGCGTGACGACATGATCCTGGCGGAGCTGAAGTTCTGCGGCGTCCTCGATGGTGACGATGCGCTCGTCCTCGGGGATGAAGCTGCTCAGGATGTTGAGCGTGGTCGTCTTTCCAGAGCCGGTACCACCACTGACGACAACGTTCATCTTGCCGCGGACACAGGCGCGGAGGAACCGCACCATGTCCTCGGTGATGGAGCCGTACTTGATGAGGTCGTCAATCGTCAATGCTTCCTTGGCGAACTTTCGAATCGTCATGGTGGGACCACGCAAGGCGAGTGGCGGGATGATCACGTTCACGCGGGACCCGTCCTGGAGACGCGCATCAACCATTGGCGACGACTCATCGACGCGCCGGCCGATGCTGCTGACGATACGGTCGATCACCTGCATCAACTGCTGATCACTCTCGAACGTGACCGGGCTGAGCGTGAGCTTGCCGTGCTGTTCGACGTAGATCTGCTTGTAGCTGTTGATCATGATTTCGGTGATGTCCTCGCTCGCGAGGAGCTCCTCGAGCGGTCCGAGACCGAGCACGTCATTGACCAGAATCTCGACGAGGCGAAGCCGGTCCGGCCGGCTCATCGTGATGTTCTGCTCGGTGATCACATCGTTGAGCAGTTCGGCGATGCGCTGGCGCACCACCTCCGGCGGGACTGAATCGGTGCCCTGGGCCAGCTCCTCGACGAGGCGCTGATGCACCTTGCCGCGCAGCGCGACGTGCGTGTTCGCATGCGCGCCCATCTTGGTCATTCCCGTGCGTGCCAGCCCCCCGCCGGCGCGGGAAAGCAGCGTCGGCGCGCGCTGGGGCTCAGGCGCAGCAGACGGACGCTCGGTCTCGAATGAAGCAGGGCGCGGCGCCGGCGCCGGCGCCGGTGTTGGCGCCACCGTCGTCGCCGGCGGGGCCGGGGACACCCCTCCGGGGCGGTTCTGCCACCCGGCAGGAGGAAACCGTTCGGCGTCGTCGGCGGAGCGCTCTGGCGCAGCTGACGGCGCCGGGGACGATGGCGCGCTGGGTGCGGAGGGAAGAGGACCGCCCTCTGCTTTCCGCTGAACTCGGTCGAGCAACGACATGTGAGCTCAAACCACCTCGTGTGATCGCGTTCGAATACCTGCCCGAAGGCTGGGAACAAGCATCTCCGGGATGCACGCGCAACGGTGCAACGATCCTGTCGAAGCCGCGTCCCAGGGGCTCTGAGGAGGTTTGATAAGGGCCGACCGAAACGGGTCGCGCATATTCAGGACCCAGATGTGAAGGAACGCCGTATGGATTGTGGCTCGCCGTCGGCGTGGGAGGAACTGGTCCGAACCGCGTCAACGGTGCGCGCGACCCCGGCCCAGCGTCCAGCCCCCACGAGTCGTGGTCAGCGTCTCCGTCAAGTCATCCGGCCCGTCACGATCGGAGCGGTGCTGCTGACGGCCTGCGGATTGGCGGTGATGCATATGGCCGCCACCATCGGCGTCGTCAGCGCCAACAGCGGCCAGGACTCGGCGCTCTTCTCGCTCACCAACCAGGATCGGGCGAGCAACGGCGTGCACTCGCTCGTTTTCAGCGGCACACTCGAGAACATCGGCGAGGGTGCGTCCTATAACTGCAGAGGTGTCCACGTCAACGGTCGCTCCGACGACATGATCCAGCGCAACTATTTCGCCCACCCCATCCTCGGGTGCGGTGAGTACGTGTTCTCGATGATGCAGGCGTACGGGGTTCACTACTCGTCGGCCGGTGAGAACATCGGCTGGGAGGCGGGCGCCGGCAATCCCGCGAGCTACATCAACAGCGCATTCATGGCCAGCCCGGACCACAGAGCCAACATCCTCGACTCCAACTACACCGAGATGGGCGCCGGCTCCGACGAGAGCGCCCCTGGCGTGACGTGGACCGGCGTGTCGCCCGGGCAGCAGAACGTGTGGATGTTCAGCGAGGAGTTCGCCCAGGTGGGCGCCTCATCCCCGCCCCCGCCGAGGAAGACGCCAGCGCCCAAACCGGCAGCACGCAACAGCCCGGCTCCGTCAGCACCCGGGGTCGCCCCGGCGACGACGGCGCCGCTCCCGTCGACTCCCGCGCCCACCGCGACCCCGCTGGTGATCCCGACCGAGAGCCTCCCTCAGGATCTGCCGGCACCGCCGGTCGACCAATACGAAGGGCTGTACCCCAACGCCATTGAATCCATCCTGCAAGCTTTCCTCAATTTCTAAAGGGCAGCAACCCTGACTCAGCTCAGCACCGTCGAAGAGTCTGCGGGCGACCTCGATGGCAGCATCGTCGTCGCCACGGGTCTCCAGAAGATCTACCGTGTCAGCCGTCCGCCGCGTGAGGTGATTCGTGGTGTTTCACTGACCGTGGCCGCGGGCGACTTCGTCGCGGTCATGGGTCCGAGCGGATGCGGCAAAAGCACGTTGCTCCACATGCTCGGCGGCCTCGAACCGCCCGACCAGGGTTCGGTCACGATCCAGGGCATTGACGTCTACGCCCTCGGGGACGAGGAGCGATCGGCGTTCCGGCGTGATCACATCGGGGTCGTCTTTCAGTTCTTCAACCTTCTCCCCACATTGACCGCGGCGGAGAACATCGCTCTGCCGCTGAGCCTTCGCAACGAGGCACCCGGGCGGCGCGGACAGAAGCTGTCCCGCCAAGCGATCCGCGCACGAGTCGACGCGCTGATGGTGCAACTCAACCTCCGAGGTCTTCAGGGCCACGGTCCCGAGGAGATCTCGGGTGGCGAGCAGCAGCGGGTTGCACTTGCGCGCGCGCTCGCAACTTCCCCTTCCCTGCTCCTCGCAGACGAGCCGACCGGCAACCTCGACTGGACGAGCGGCCACGAGGTGATGGCCCTCATCACTCGGCTCTGCCGGCACGAGCACCAGACCGCCGTCCTGGTGACCCACGACGCGAGAGTGGCCGCGTATGCGGACCGCGTTCTGATCATGCGCGACGGCCAGGTCATCGATGACGTCGCGATCAGCCACGCGGGACACGCGCCGGATGCGATGCCGGATCCCTCCATCCTCGTGAGCAGGCTCGCCCAGCTGCAGCTGTGAGCGACTTCTGGCTGCTGGCGGTTCGCGCCATCCGAGCGCGCCCGTTGCGAAGCATCCTGACCGCGAGCGCAGTGGCGCTCGGGGTCGCTGTCGTGCTCGCCGTCCAGATCGCGATCCAGGGTTTGACGGCCCAGGCGGCTGAAGCACAGATGGAACAGGCCGGCGCCTCGTCGCTCGACGTCCGGGTCGATGTCGGCTCCGGGCTCACGCCCGCGCAGGTCACCGTTCTCTCCGAATTACCGGGCGTGGTGCAGGCGGTGCCGCTCTACGAGAAGCAGGTCACCGCCGGTCCGGCTGGGAGCGCGCTGGAGGGTCAAACGGTGACGCTGGTCGGGCTTCAGGACTCGAGCGCCGCCCTGCGCAGCGTTTCGGTGGCGGCCGGCCGGTTGCCGCTCCCGGGAAGCACCTCGGAGGTCGCGCTCGACCAGGGGTTGAGCACGGCCCTCACCGGGGGATTCGGTTCGCCCATCCGGATCGGTCAGAAGATCCAGTTAATCACGAGCACAGGGCCGGACCTCTTCACTGTGGTGGGCTTCACGTCGGGAACGAGCGGCGGGCCGACGTTCACTCACGACGCCGTCTTCGTGGATGACGCGGCGATGCTTGGCCCGTTTGCGCTCGGCTTGCACACACCGCTGGTGGCCCTCCGTTTCGGTCCGGGGGCAACCGTGGCGGCCGTGTCGAGCGAGGTCCGAGCCCGGTTCGGCGCCTCGGTCACCACCTATGACCCCCGTTCCAGCGCAGGCGCCCCGCTGCAGGAACTCGAGCCCCTCCTCGTGCTCGCCACGGTCCTGAGCCTGATCGTCGGGGCGGGCGTCGCCGCGAACAGTGCGGCACTCGCGGCATACGAGCGGCGACGCGAGATCGGGCTCCTTCGCGCCGCCGGCGCCTCGTCGCGCCAGGTGTTTCGACTTTTTGCGGTCGAGGTGGCCACGATCGCGGCCGCCGGCGTCCCGGTGGGCGTCGTGGCCGGCCTCATCCTCGGGGGCGTCTTCAACAGCAGCCTGACCCCGGCCGACCTGGCGGCGCCATCGCTGATGCCCCAGGTGGGCCAGGTCGTCGCCGCCATCGCGGCCGGGCTCGGCGCTGCGCTGGTCGGCGGCCTGCTGCCGCTCTTCGCCGCCGCTCGCCTCCCGATCCTCGAGGCACTGCGCCCGCATCCGATCGGCGAGCATCAGCGCGCAAGCGTCCTGCTCCGGACCGCGAGCCCGGTGCTGCTGCTCATCGCCGCCATCTGTTTCCTGAGCAGCGCAAGCGGGCTCGTCGCCCTCGGTGTCGTCGCGTTCCTGCTCGGAGTGGTGGTTGCGCTGCCACTCATCGCCCCGCTGGTCATCCGATTGCTCGCGCTGGCGATCTCACCGCTCGTCACGGGCGCCGAGTCCGGTGCGGCCCACCTCGCGCGGGCGCGCAACCGGACGGCCATGACCACCGCCGGACTGGCCATCGCGGTGGCGACGGCTGTCGGCGTGAGCGCGCTGAGCGCCGGGGCGCTGACGGCGAGCGACAGCTGGGTTTCGCATCTCTTCGCGGGCAACGTGCTCGTGACCAGCCCTGTCACGCAGGACGACCAGGTCGAAGCGGCGATCGCCACCAGCGCAGGCGTCGCCCAGGCCACGCCGCTCCGATTTTTCTCGGAGAGCGTTGCGGGGGCCTCGGAGGGCATCGCGGCAATCGATCCTGCCGCGTACAACTCGCTCGGCGGCTTCGACGTCGTCTCAGGAGACCGGAGCACGGCCTTGATGGCACTCGAGGATGGGCCGAGCTTTCTTGTGCCCGCAGGGCTCGCGGCCGCCACGGGATGGACCGTCGGCACGCAACTCCCGGTCGTCACGCAAAAGGGCCTCGTGTACTTCACGATCGTCGGTGTGATCAGCCACTCCTTCCCCGCCGGCGACGGAGGCGAGAGCCTCGTCATGGCGGACGACCTCGCCCGCACGTACTTCGGCGCGACAGCGGACGGGTTCGATGATCTCGTGGTCACAACCCAGGGATCCGAGACCACCATTGCCGCCACCGCCGACAGCTACGGGATGCAGGCGGTGCCGGTGAGCGTGATCGAGAGCGATGCGCGTGACGCGTTGCAACACTCGATCGGGCTCGTGCTCGCAGTGGCCATCATCTCCGTGCTCATCGCCATGCTCGCGGTCGTGAACACGCTGCTCGTCAATGTGCGCCAGGGGACTCGGGAGCTCGCACTGCTTCGAGCAGTCGGCCTCGGCAGCCGCCAGGCGATGCGCCGCGTGCTCACTGAGGCGGGGCTGCTCGCTGCGGCGGCAACGCTGATCGGCGTGGCCGCAGGGTGTCTCATCGCCATCCCGATGCTTCAGGCGAGCACGACGTCCACGTTTGCGCCCGGCTTCGTCTTCCCCCTGGAGACCGTGATCGTGCTCATCCTCGTGGTCGTGCTGGCGGCCGTCGTCGCCACAATTGGGCCGGCTCGCAGAGCCGTGCGAACATCAGTGCTCAGCGCGTTGCGTCACGAGTAGCAGTGCGCCGCACCGGCGGGTGGGGGGCGTGCTGCTGCGTTGTCGTCGCCCTCGCGATGGCGCTGACTGCCTGTGGGAGCGATGGTTCGTCGCTGGCGACCGGTGACCCGCTCCACGACCTGATCACGCTCGACCAACTCGTTGCGCCGGACTTCACCGTGAGCAGTCCCGCGGCACACGTCAATGCGTCAACGCTCGCCGGTGGCGACGCCGCGCTTGCGTCCGCGATCACGGCAGCGGGACTGCAATCAGCAGCAAGTGTCGAGTATCAGCGCGGTATTGATTTCAGCACCAGCAACGGCCCGCTCGACGTCGTCGCGACCGTCATGCAATTCGCGAGTATCGCAGGCGCCACAAGCGTTTACGGCGCGAATGTCAAGCAGCTCGACGCCCTCTCCGGCGCGGTGCCGACGTCGACCGGACCACTCGGCGACGAAGGCCATTCGATCAGCGTGGTACGCACGACATCGGGTGGCCTGCAGGCGGTGGAAATCACCGTGGTATGGCGACTCGGCAACCTCGTCAACATCATCATCGCCCGCGGTCGCTATGGCGGCACACGCCTCGACGACGTCCTCATCCTCGCCGGCGTGCAGACCCAGAACGAGTCAAGCTCTGTCGGTTAGCCCTTGCGCGGCTCCCACCGGAAGCGTAGGACGGCGAGAATCACGCCACCGGCGCCCCACGCGGCAATGACAAGCAGGTCGGTGCCGTTGAAGCCGCTCGCTGATTGATGGCCGGGGTCGAACGCCATGAACATCGCGTCGATGAAGTGGCGCACCGGAAACCACTCGGCAATCTGTGCGAGCACGTTCGACGGCGCCACCGGAAAAAAGGTTCCAGAGATGAACACAATCGGGAGGAACACGCCGTTGACAATCGCGGGCGCCGCTTCGGAGTTCGGAATCGCGATCGTCATGGCGATACCGAGTGCACAGAAGGAAAGCGCGCCGACACCGATCGTCGCCGCGGCGGCGCCGAAATGCTGGGGGACCTGAACGCCATACACGAGAATGCCGAAGCCAGTCGTGAGCGCGGCGAGGATGACGCTGACGATGATCGATGAACCGACGACGCCTGCGATGAACGCCCACGTCGGTAGCGGCGTCCCACGGAGTCGTTTCAGAATCCCGTTGTCGCGACGGACGGACAGCGTCACCGAGATGTTGGTGAAGCAGGCACCCATGACACCGAACGCGACGAGCGCGGGGATGTAGTAGTTGTCATAGGTTGTGCTGACAGTGCCGATCTGCACCATCTGTCCCTTGAACAGCGTGGCGAAAACGACGAGGAAGATGATCGGGAACATGAATGCAAAGAAGGCGCTTGCAGGGTTACGCCAGAACGATTTCTGCTCGAACCCGACCTGCCGGAGTGCGATGCCACTCGTACTCATGTTTTAGTCAACTCCAGGTAGACGTCTTCGAGTGATGGGCGCGTGACCTCGAGGTTCGGCAGCTCGAGCCCATGCGCCACGGCCCATGTCGTGAGGTCGTTCAGCGTGCGCGTCGGCGACTTCGTCTCGATGATCGCGGTGACCTCTTCGAAGCGCACGGGCAACGGGAGCGCCGCGGCGTCGACACCGCTCGGCAGCTCGAAGCGAATATGGGTCAACTGCTCGGTGCCGGCGCGCAGCGTCTCCGGTGTGCCCTGCGCGACCACGAGCCCTTGTGCAATCACGCAGATGCGATCCGCGAGGTACTGCGCCTCGTCCATGTAGTGCGTGGTCAGCACGATCGTCTTGCCAAGAGTCCGCATGTTGCGCACGACCTCCCAGGCCGCGCGACGCGCCGAAGGATCGAAGCCCGTCGTCGGCTCGTCGAGAAAGATGAGCTCCGGGTCGCCCACCAGGCCGAGCGCGACGTCGAGACGGCGCTGCTGCCCACCGGACAGCTTGCGGACCCGCTCCCCCGCCTTCTCGGTCAGCCCGACCAGCTCGATGATCTCCGCAGCTGGGCGCGGGGCCGGGTAGTAGCCGCGATAGAGCTCGACGAGCTCGGTGACCGAGAGCATCGGCGGGACGGCCGCCTCCTGGAGCACGAGCCCCACGCGCTCGCGGAGCTTGCGCCCGCCGCTGTGGGGGTCGACGCCGAGCACGGTGACGTTACCGGCGTCGCGAGCCCGATACCCCTCGAGGATCTCGATGGTCGTGGTCTTGCCGGCGCCGTTGGGTCCGAGGAGTCCGAAGACCTCTCCCTCTTCCACATTGAAGGAGATTCCGCGTACGGCCTCAATCTCCCCGTAGGACTTCCGCAAACCGTCGACGACGATGGCTGTCACCGAAAGTGTCTCCCCTGTATGACGAGCGGTCACAGAGTCGTTGCGCCATGGTGCCAGAGACCGGGGTCGGTGCCGACCACAATTGGCCGCAGCGCATGACCATGACTACAACCAACGTGGAGATCCTGCGCCAGGGCTGGCTCGACGCTGCCTCCGCCCTGGCTCCCGGCCTCGACACACTGCCTGAATTCCTCGAGCACGGCCTCGAAGCTGCGGTCATCGACGAACGCCTCGACGAGCAGTCACTGCTTCGCGTCGTCACCGAGGTGACCTCCGCGGCTGCCGACTCGCTTCCCGCCGAGGAGCTGTACTTCCTCACGCGGCGGCTCCAGCGTGCCGTATACGAGTACCTGCTCTCTCTCGACGCCCTTCCCGAGCCCCCGGTGCGCCGCGACGGGAACAACGGCAATGGCGCCCAGGACACCACGCTCATCGGGGCTGAAGAGGTCGCAGCGCTCGGGCGAAACGGCCATACCAAGACTGTCGCAGAGCCGGTCCACGCGCCGAAAGCCACTCCGAAGCCGGCACCCGAGCCCAAGCCCACTACGACGCCCGCCGCCGAAACCGCGCCTGAGCCCGTGGTCGAGACGCAACCGGATCCCGACGCCATTGCGGCTGCCGCAGACCGTGTGGAGGCCGGCCTCGCCGAGCTCGACTCGCATCTGTCCCCGGACGACTTCTCCGATCCCGAACCCGAGCCGGAGCCCGAGGTCGAAGAGGCCGAACCAGCGCCGGAGCCGGTGTCGACCCGCCCCGCGTTCACGCTCTTCCGCCGAAACGGCACGGCCGCTTCGAAGACGATCACCGATACGGATGCCACCGCGCCAGTGGAGCCGGACGCCCCTGCCTCGAACGGCAAGCGGGCCGCCGAGCACGCGGCACCGACGACCAACGGCTCCAGCGCCCATGCGGCTCCGGCCGCCGAGGACGCCGACTCATTCGTCAAACCGAAGGACGGCTTCCACCTCAGCGACCTGGCTGATTTCACCGTCGTTCAGCGCGCGGAATCTGCTCCCGTGGAGTCGGAGGCCGAGGCACCTGTCGAGATCTTCGACGAGGTCGCCGCCGCGCCGGCACCCGAATTCACGGCGGCCGAGCCTGAGCCTGAGCCCGAAATTGCGCCCGCACAGCCCGCACGTGAAGCGGCAAGCGG
This sequence comes from Candidatus Dormibacteria bacterium, assembly GCA_050010655.1. Lineage (GTDB taxonomy): Bacteria > Chloroflexota > Dormibacteria > Aeolococcales > Aeolococcaceae > Palsa-851. Next base: position 48,925 of record JBEKKP010000004.1, on the reverse strand, counting down.
CGCGGCCGCCAGAGGCTGGCGCCTTCGCGACGACGATGCGGACCAGGCGCACGACCTCAACGCCGACACCGACACGGAGGACAGCCGCTTCGAAACCGACCCTGAGGTCGTCGAAGCGCGGCTGGAGATCAACGATCGTCTGCGCCGCCGGCGTTGCGATGAGGCCGCGGCGTTGCTGCAGCGACTCGCCAACGACGTCGGAGGACGTGCGCTCGCGGAGCTGGCACTCGACGCCGGTGACCGATGCCGCGCACTCGGCAAGGGCAATGCCGCACTGAGCTGCTACCTCGCGGCGTCACGCGCTGACCCCGTGCACGAGACCCCATTGCTGCGACTCGCCGACATCTGCATCGACGACCACGACATCGATCTTGCAGTGTCGTACCTCGAACGCGTCACACGTCTTCGCCGTTTGCGCAATGACGACAAGGGCGCACTGAAGCTGTACCGAAAGATCGTCACGATCGCACCGTACCGGGACGACATTCTCGCGATGTTGATGCGCGCTCAGGCCAACGGTCGCTTCGACGAATAACGGTTCATGGACAACATTCAGTCACGCGTTGCGTGGCCAAGCTCGTCCGCTGTGCGATGCGTTTGTTACCGAAAGGCGATGAACGGCAGGGCGGATTCGATCCACACTCGGGTGCGGCCGTCATCCACGTCAGCATCGCTGCGCCGGATGAGCGACGCCGCAACCGCGTGACCGACACCAACTGAGACAACCGAGGAGAACAGGTGGCCATCCAGGCGAACAAACCGAACAGCCGAATCTTCTTGCTTCTTGGAGTCGTGCTGGCTGCGGCCGCGGCGGTTGCCGTGCTGCTCCTGGTGCGCTCGAATGCACCAGCGAATGAAGTCAATGTTGTCGTGTCCGACACATCGATTCCCGCAGGCACGACCTTGACGCCGGCAATGGTTATCGTGACCCAGGTCCCGGTAAGTGCAAAGCCGGGTGACGCATACACAGATCCTGTCGCTGTTGTCGGCAAGGTGACGCAGGTTGCGCTGGCGGACAACACGCCGATCGTTCCTGGTTTCTTCTCGACTCCCGCGCTCTCGATCACTTCGAGCGGCACTGGCGCGACCATCACCGATGTGGAGTCGCAGATCACCAAGGGATATGTCGCCCTGGCGATTCCGGCCAATGCAGCGCTCCCGACGACGCTAACCACCCTGCAGCAGAACAACTTCACCGGACCGCTCGTTTCGGCCGGCGACTACATCCTGCCCGGTGATCACATCGACATCCTCGTGCAGTCCACCACCGGAACGCTCGGCGTGCGCTACACCTTCCAGGACCTCATCGTGCTTCGCGTCGGCGACTCGGGATCGGCCGCGAACGCAGCGCCGGACACCCTCCTCGTCGAGGTGCCCCGCGCCCAGGCCCCGCTGCTTTCCGCACTGATCATCGGCGACGGACACGAGTTCGTGGTCAAGTACGTCCTCCGGCCCGAGTCCGAGTGGGGCAAGCTCACCGCGACCAGCTACACCCCGAACTACGAGAATGCCGGCGACCCGAGCATCCCCGTGGTGAAGCAGACCATCGTGACGCCAAGCACGCTGGACAGTCTCTTCGGCGGCTGAGACAGTAATGACGCCAGCCGCAGTCGTCGCAGCGGCCTTGGCCGCGTCGGCAGTCCTCTCGATCTTCGCCTTCCTCCTCAGCCGTGGTCAGAACCAGGCTGGGGAGATGGCGCGGCGCCTCAATCAGTACGGCGGTGACACGGTGATCTCCACCGCGCCACCCCGTGTGAAGACGGGCAACGCGATCCGCGACCTTCTCGACGGACTCACGAGCGGCCTCAACCCGCTCCTGTCGCGCACGTCGCACACCGGCAAGCTCGCGGACGACCTGCAGAAGGCCGACCTCAAGCTCAAGTCGTCGGAGTGGCTGCTTGCAGTCGTCGGCCTGGGCGTCCTGGTCGGTCTGCTCGTCGCGTTCCGCTACGGCTCGCCGATCGCCTTCATCCCCTGCCCCATCGTCATCTACTTCCTGAGCGGTTTCTTCCTGAAGTTCCGCCAGAAGCGACGCACACGCGCATTCAACAATCAGCTCGGTGACACGCTGATGCTCTTGAGCAACGCGCTCAAGGCAGGGCACTCGTTCGCACAGGCGCTCGCTTCGGTCGCGAAGAATGCCAACCCTCCGATCTCCGAGGAGTTCGCGAGGGCAACGCGTGAAATCGCGCTCGGCATCAACGTCGACGAAGCGCTCAACCACATGGTCGTGCGCAACAAGTCCGAGGACTTCGACCTCATGGTCACCGCGGTGCAGATCCAGCGCGTGGTCGGCGGTAACCTCGCCGAGATTCTCGACACGATCGCGTTCACGATTCGTGAGCGCGTCCGCATCCAGGGCGAGATTCGCACGCTGACTGCGCAGGCACGCGCGTCGGGATGGATCATCACGATCCTGCCGATCGCCCTTGCCGGTTTTCTGGCGCTCATCTCCCCGTCGTATTTCGATCCGATGATCACCGACCCGCTCGGGCACATCATGCTCGGCGTGGCGATCTTCTCGATCGCAATCGGCGCCGTCGCGATCCAGAAGATCGTGAAGATCGAGGTGTGACGTGAGTCTGCTTGCTATCGGTCTTGCCGCTGCCCTTGGTGGTGGCATCCTGCTCATCGCCTTCGGGCTCGCGATGTCGGTATCGCCTCGCCAGGGTGATCTGCTCGAGGCGCGCCTCGCGCAGTTCGCCGAGGCCGGACGTGCGCCGGCGACCCTCGCCGAAGTCGAGATGTCGTTGCCGCTCTTCGACCGTGTGGTGCGTCCGTTCCTCGACAAAGTCGGTAACCGCCTCAACCGCAACGCCGGCCAGGGCAGCACCGACGCGCTCCAGGAGAAGCTGAACCTCGCGGGCCGGCCGATGGGGCTCAACGCATCCGGATTCCTTGCGCTCCGGCTGCTCTCCATGCTGCTCTTCACCGCGGTCGGACTCGCGCTCGCGTTGTTCGGCGCGCTCACCATGCCGCTGTTCGCCGTCGTCCCGCTCGGCGGCCTGATCCTCGGATACCTCGCGCCGCAGATGGTGGTCGCGCGCCGCATCAAGAAGCGTCAGAAGGAAATTCTGCTGGCACTCCCGAGCGCGCTCGACCTGCTGACCATCTCGGTCGAGGCGGGCCTCAGCTTCGACGCCGCGCTCACCCGCGTCGTCGACAAGTACAACAACGAATTCTCCCGCGAGCTGACGATCATGCTCAACGAAGTCCGGCTCGGCCGCCCGCGTCTCGAGGCGCTGGATGATGTCGGCCGTCGCTGCAAGGTCGAGGAGCTGAGCAACTTCATCCAGGCGATCATCCAGTCGGAACAGCTCGGTGTCGGCGTCGCCAACGTGCTGCGCATCCAGTCGGAGGAAATCCGCCGCAAGCGCCGTCAGCGCGCCGAGGAACAGGGCCAGAAGGCGCCGCTGAAGATGCTCTTCCCGATGGTCGGCTGCATCTTCCCCACGCTCTTCATCGTCCTGCTCGGACCAGCGGTCATCGAGGTCGCGCACCAATTCGGCTCAGGGGGCGGCTGATACCGTCGGGAGCCTTTCGCGCCGGCTTCCAGCCCAGTAAGGTCTGCGCCGCACACGGACGGAGGAGACCCCGGCTCCGGCTTCAAACCGGACGATTCAGCCTCCGCCAGGGTCTCCTCCGTCCTGGGCTCAACTCCGAACTGGCTATTCGCCTCTGCCGGTTTCCGTCGGGCGCCTTACGACAGTTGTCTAAGGACGCGCTCTAGTTGCCTGCGGCGGGCGATTTTCCAGCGGGCTCTCAGGGCGGGCACTGAGCGGTAGACCTCGGGGACTGGGGCGTCTTCCTGGATGGACGTCCTGAGCATCGCCGCCACTGTTTCCCGCAGTTCGACGAGCCTGAGCGAGCGGGCTACTTCGAGCGCTGCGGAGATGCGGGCCTCCTCGCCGCAGCGCATCCAGTCCTCGAGGGCGTCGACGAGGCCTTCGCGTCCGTCGGCGACCACGATGCGCGCGTACTCGGTGAGCTGTTCGGTGAGGGAGGACACGCTCGATTCGAAGCGCCGCTCCATGTAGGCGAGGATGGCGTCGCGGGCGCTCTGGTGCGCCAGCACCGCGATGAGGCCGGGCGCCGTCCGCCCGATGAGGAGCTTCTCGAACGGCGAGACCTCGAGGTACCCGATGTGGGCACCGGCGCTTGACACCAGCCAGGGGCTGCCGTCGCCGCGGTACAGGCAGAGGTTGTCCGGCAAGCCGGGGTGCTGCCAGCCATAGAGGCCGCCAGTCGCCTCCTGGAGGACCGTGACGCTCTCCCTGCTCAGCGCATAGCGGACCAGGCTTCCCGCCGAGGTGATGCTCTTTGCCTGCTGAAAGCGCGCCAGGCTCTCGACGGTGGCCTGTCCCTCCGGATCCATCTCCCCGAGCGGCACCGTGAGCACTGCAGTGGTGCACTGAACGAGGGCGCATTCGAGCAGGCCGGCGTAGTCCGGACCGGTCGGTTCGTCCAGCAGGTCATACGTCTTGCGAGCGGAGACGTCGCTGCGGGACGTGCGCAGGAGGGGTTGCACAGAGCAATTCTGTAACGAAATCCCCCGTTCCAGCGTGGCGAACGCGTGTTACGGTCATCCGGTGGGCGCGATAGCCGCATCTATCGACAGCACTCCGGGCCAGGTTTTCGCAGACGCACTGCTGGTCGTCGCCGTTGCGGTGAACGCGTACCTGGGTTGGAGTCACGGACTGATCCGCCGGATCTTCACCGCGGTGGGCGTCTTTCTGGCGTGTTTTGCCGCCACCAATCTGGGCAACGCGATTGCGGCTTTGATTCATGCGCATGACGTCGAGGCGAATGCGTGGGCATTCGTTGCGGTGTTCGTCTTCGTGGTCATCGTGTTCGAGGTGCTCGGCACGCTCCTCAACGAGCGACTCGAGAAAATCGTTGTCGCGGCGTTCGACCGGATTGGTGGATTGATCGTCGGCGTGCTCGTCGGGCTCACCGAGGTGTTGATCCTCTTCCTCGTCGCCATCTCCGTGAGCGGACCGCCGTCGGCCACGACCCCGACGCAGTCGCAAGACATCCATTCGGCGACGTTGAGCGGTCAGGTGATGAAGCTCGCGCCAACGGTGAACACGCTGTTCGGGCCAGTGCTGCCGTCAAACCTCACGACCCACTTCTCCCAGAACGCGGTGGTGATCACACCCCCCGTCTGAGCCGCCCCGACGTCAGCGCGCTGAGCCGACGTCCGCTGGGAAGAAGGTCTTGACGACGGAGCCGAGCCCCACGAGGTTGAAGGGCTTGGTGATCAGGTGATTCGCGCCGGCGAGACGCGCCCGCTCGATGTCGTCGTCACTCGAGAGTGCGCTGAACATCACGATCGGTATCTCGGCAGTCGGTGTGTTCCCGCGGATGCGCTTGCAGGTCTCGATGCCATCCATGCCCGGCATCATGATGTCGAGGATCACGAGGTCGGGCGCACGCGCCTCCACCTGCGCGAGGCCGTCCTCGCCGTTTTCCGCGGTGGACACGTCGTAGCCCTCGATGCCGAGATACATCGCGACGATGTGCAGGAGTCTCGGATCGTCGTCGACGATGAGGATGCTTCCCCGTGTCATCCCTATGCCCCCGCTCCACCGACGGTGTAATGCGAGAGGTCGCGTTCGTGGCCGAGCCCGCGCTCGATGGAGTCAAGCACACGCTGGTAGAACTCCTCGCGTTCCTTGCGGTCCTCGTCAGGAGCCACCGCCTCGCCACGCACACGATGCTGGATCCACGGCGGAACGAGTTGCTCGACCGTGTTCGCGCCGACCTTGACCGTAACCATGGTGTCGTCGTTCTCCTCGACCACGATGCTGACGCGCAAGGCGATGCCGACGTGGCTGTCGAGCCGCCAGGCCCGCTCCCACGCGCGCTGCCGTCCAATCCCCACGAAGATCAGGGTGACGGGGTCCGCGACGAGCTGCGCGCCGGCGCCCGAAGCGAGCTCCTTGAGCAGGAGTCGCCAGACGTCGCCGTCGATCTGCCGCGATACCCACCCGACCAATGACGGCGCGCGGTTGTCCAGATCTGGAAGGGAGATGGCTACCGAGCTGTCGAGGCTCGGCAGCGCGCTGACGACGCCGGCATGGCGGCGGCAGTACACGCGGCCCTCGATGGTGACGCGGTGTTCGCTGCACCACGCGGTACGGCACTCGCGGCCGCGGCGATCAACGTACGCGCACGGAACACCGTCGGCGGACGTGCATCCGCCCTGTGTGCAGGGGTGCGTCGGGGGAGCGGGCGGCACTTGATCCACCTTAGCATCGGTCGGCCGCGTGCGAACCTCCGCCACCTACCACACCAGGGGAATGAGCCTTCGCGTCTGGGCTGCGTAAGGCGCGTATTCGGGAAACGTCCGGGAGAGCAGGCCCTCCTCGAAGTGGGCTCGCAACATCTGCACCGCGATGAACGGAACGATGGTGATCGTCGCCCACAACCCGGGACGGGCGAGGATCAGCGCGCACGCTGCGAGGATCTCTGCCGCGTACAGCGGATGCCGGATCAGGCGGTAGGGACCGCCGGTGACGAGGCGGCGCGCCTCGGGGATGATGCTGAGGCTGCGTCGGAGATACAGCAGTCCGTAGACCGCGAGGACGAATGCGCTGAAGGCCAGCGGCGCGGATAGATCGCGGATGAACGCGGGTGGCACGAACACCACCGGGTTGGGGAAGGCGCCGACGACGAGAAGCATGGTTGTGCCCACCAGTCCGGCAGCACGCGCGATCATCCGCCCGTCGCGAGCTCGAGGTCTCGGACGCACGAGATAGATCCCGACTGGAATGACGCAGAACGCCAGGTAGACACCCGTGGTCAGCGGTCCGGCGAGGTAGTCCCCAGGTCCGGCGTGCACGGGAAGGGCGCGCACCTGCGAGAGCAGGTTGAGGAGGACGCGCCATCCAAGTAACGCGAAGAGCACAGCCGGAAGCGAACGTCCGAAGACGAGAAATCGGAGTTCTTCGACGCGACGTTCCAGGTCGCCACGGCGTGCTGGAATCGCGACCGCCTCGGCCATGGCCGCAGTCTAGGTCAGGCGTATTTGCGGCGACGCTCCCGTAGCGCGGTTGTCATCGAATCACCACGATTTCTCGTTGTCCCGGCACTGTCCGGGGGGTGTCCGATTCTTCGTTACCAATATTTAGCACGCAGGCCATTCCGTTGCGGCAGCAGGGGCCCACACTCGCATCAGTCGGGTCCGAGCAAACATCTCGGTCCGAGAATTCAACCCGAAAGGAGGTGAAAAGAATGGATATGCTGAGCACCCTGTACCTTCGCGCAACAGAGTTCATCGCTCGCAAGCGTGAGGAGGCTGAGGAAGGCCAGGGCATGGTTGAGTATGCGCTCATCCTCGTCCTTATCGCCATCGTCGTTATCGTTATCCTGCAAGTCGTCGGCAAGCAGGTCAACAACGTGTTCTCGAACATCAGCAACGGCCTGGCCTCGTAGCTTTTACAAGCAACCAGGACAGTCAAGAGGAGCCGGCCATCGGGTCGGCTCCTCTTTTTATTACCGATGTGAACGCCATGTCGCATCGGTGTACCCCACGACCGCTTGTCGTCAGGACGCCGTACCATGCGAACCGATGCACTTGGTGTGCGGGGGGCGCATGTGATCCGCGTACTTATCGCGGACGAGATCGCGCGTATCGTTGGCGACCTCGAGAAGCTCGCGCCGTACGGTGATGTCATCGACGTCTGCGGCGTTGCGCACCAGGCGTCCGCGGTGATCGAGGAAGCGTGGTTGCGTCAGCCCGACGTCCTCGTCCTCCACGAAGGGTTCGCGGAGCTGCCGCCGGCGGACTTCGCGGCGCACCTGGGGTCGGTGTCACCGTCGACGCATGTGCTGCTCCTGACGGCCGGCGACGCACTCGCGGCGGCCGACGCTTGGACCGGCGCGACGGTCAGCGCGACAGCCGAAGGACCGCAGCTCCTCGAAGCCATCCGGATCGCGGCCGGCGACGTGCCCCCCGGCGGTGCGAGCCTGGGTGTTTCCCCACCTGAGGCGCAGCGCCGCGAGATCCGCGCCCCCAAGGGCCGGGCAACCGTGATCGTGGCCTTCTCCGGCAAGGGCGGGACTGGGACGTCGATGCTCGCCACCAACCTCGCTGTGGCGCTCGCCGGCGGCGTTGCCGGCCGCGCCGCGCTGGTGGACGTCGACCTTCAGTTCGGCGATGCGGCGGGGATGCTCCATGTCGAACACCACCCGCTCTCGATCGCCGACCTTGCAACGCACGGCGACAACATCGAGATCGCACTGCTCGACGACGTCCTCGCGACCGGGCCCGCCGAGTTGCGGGTGCTGCGCGCGCCTGCGAGCCCGGAGCTTTCCGAGATGATCGCGGCGTCGACGCTTCGCTCGATCATCCGGGCCGCCGCCAAGGCCCACGAGTACGTCGTCATCGACACGCCGTCCCACATCGACGAGCGCGTGCTCGAGGCGTTCGAGCTTGCCGATCGCATCCTCCTGGTCACGAGCTTCAATCTCAGCGCCGTGCGCGGCACCAAGGCAACGCTGCTCCTGCTCGAGGCGCTTGGCGTCGACATGGATGGCGTTGACGTCGTCCTCAATCACACCCGCCCGCGCGAGAACTACCGCCGCGAGGACATCGAGACGATCCTCGGCCGCAGCATCCTCGTCGACCTTCCGTACGACCCGCGCGTCGATCCGTCGCTTGATTCGGGCACACCGATCGTTCTGGCGCAGCCGCGTGCCGAGCTCGCCCGCCGCCTCGCCGGCCTCTCGCAGCTGATCGCCGTGCCCGCCGCAGATGCCGACGATCGCACCGCGGAGATCCCGGCACCCGCGCCACCGACGTACCGGCGCCGATTCAGCCTGGGCCGGCGGTAAGGTGGCGCCGTGATCCGCGTCCTGGTGGCCGACGGCAGCGAGCGAATTCGCGCCAACCTCCTCCGCCGCCTCGCTGCCGAGGAGGACATCACCGTCTGCGGCACTGCCGAGGACGGTGAGCAGGCACTCCAGGAAGCGCTCCACCTGGTCCCCGACATCGCCATTCTCGACGCGGGCCTCACCGGCCTCGACGGCGTCCAGGCCACAGAGATGCTCGCGGAGTACGCGCCCCAGGCCGGAGTCATCCTCATGTCGATGGAGAGCGGCAGCGAGCTGTTCCGCCGCGCGATGCTCGCCGGAGCACGGGAAGTGCTCCAGAAGCCCTTCACCGGGGATGACATGGTCGCCGCCATCCACCGCGTGCACGCCTTCCAGGCCCGCAAGCGTGCCGCACAGTCAGTCCGCCAGCCGGAGCAGGGCAGACCAGCAGCCCCGGATGGCGCCCGCCGCCGCGACGGACGGATGATCACGATCGTCTCGGGCAAAGGCGGGGTCGGCAAGTCGATCATCGCCACCAACCTGGCGCTCGTTCTCAACCGGCCCCACCCCGGCAGCGTCGTCCTGGTGGATCTGTCCCTGCAGTTCGGCGACATCGCGGCGCTGCTCGCGATGACCCCCGACGGATCGATTGCCGAGTTCGCCGCCAGCGACGCCGGCATGACCGATCGCCACGTCATCCAGCAGGCGCTCAGCCTCGGACCCCAGGGCCTGACGGTGCTCGCGGCGCCACCGAGCCCCGAGCTCGCCGACTACGTCACCACCGCGCACCTGCGCTCGCTCGTCGCCGAGCTCCGCTCCACCTTCGACCTCGTCGTGACCGACACCACCTCGCAGCTTTCCGAGATCACCCTCGAAGCCCTCGAGAACTCCGATCACATCGTCCTGGTCACGGACTTCAGCGTCACATCAGTCAAGAACACCCGACTCATCATGTCGGTCATCGGCGTCCTCCAGGTGGACCCGGAACGCATCGTCGTCGTCGCCAACCACCGCGACGCCCCCCTCGCGGGCGGCATGGACAAGGCAAGAATCGAAGACTTCCTGCGCCACCCAGTCGCCGCGGAGATCCCCTACGACGCAACGGCCATCGGCGGCTCGGTCAGCTCGGGCGTCCCCGTCGTCATCGCGGGACATTCGTCCCCCGCGACTGCAGCATTCGAACGCCTCGCCTCAGCCCTCACGGGCGACGCCGCCCCCGACTCCGCACCGGAGCCCGCCGGCAAGAAGAGAAGCCGGAGAAGGCTGGGTTTCGCCCGCGACTAGTCGAAGCCGGCGGCGGATTCTTCGGAGCTGAGCCGGGGACGGAGGAGACCCGAGCGGAGGCTGAATAGTCCGGTTTGAAGCCGGAGCCCGGGTCTCCTCCGTCCGTGCGCGGGACGGAACGATCCGGAGACGCGGCTGCTGAGACTAGCGCCCGAATATGCGCCGCTTGCGCTTGTCGTCCGCCTTGCCGGCCGCGACGCCAGCGCCCACGGGCTGGCCGCCGCCCGGCACGAGGGCTCCGGCGAGTTCGCGGATCGAACGGCTGATGTCGGACTCGGGGGCGGAGGTCACGAACGGGATCCCTCGATTGATGGAATCGCCGACCACGCGCGGGTCGTAGGGAATCTGCGCCCCGACGCTGTGCCGGAGATTCTGCTCGATCGAATCCTTGTTGAAGTCGGAGTGCGAGTCACTGCGGTCGACGACCAGGAGCACCGATGCCGGGTCGACCGTGAGGGATTCGAGGACCTTGAGCGCCAGTTTCGCGTCCTTGATCGCCGGGATCGTCAAGGCGGTGACCACGAGGATGTGCTGCGCGGACTCGATGACCTCGAGGTTGAAGTCGGCGAGGTGAGAGGACGTGTCGACGATGACGTAGTCGAACGTCTTGCGCAGCTCGGTCATGACCATGCGCACGTGATCGTTGGTGATCAGGTCGGCGAGCTCGGGGCTGATCGGGGCGAGCAGCACGCGAACGCCGTTCGGGCCCTGGGCCATGATCTCGTTGAGCATCTCCGGCTCGAGGGTCTCGGAGTCGACCACGTCGGTGATGCTCCGGCTGTGGTCGAGATTGAGCATCACGCCGATATCCCCGAACTGCAGATCGAGGTCGACGAGGGCAACCCGTGATTCGGTCTCGACCGCCAGCGCCACCGACAGGTTGGTGGCGAGCATCGTCTTGCCGACACCGCCCTTGCCGGAGAACAGCACGATGACTTCGCCGAGCGCAGCCGCTCGTGGCGCCTGGGTCCCGTCCGGGGCAATCGCACGCGCGAAGGTGCCCTTCTTCTCCTCGAGCTGATGGACGCGGCGGATGGCGGCCACCAGCTCGTCGTGGCTGAACGGCTTGATGAGGTACTCGCGCGCTCCCGCCTGCATCGCGCGGCGGAGGTAATCGCGCTCGCCCTGCACCGACATGATGATCACGGGCGATGCGGGCAGTTCCTGAGCCAGACGCTCGGTGAGCTGGATGCCGTCCATGATCGGCATGTTCACGTCGGTGAGCACGATGTCCGGAAGCAGGCGGTGCGCTTCCTCGAGACCTTGCTTGCCATCGCCGGCGGTGCCGATAACCTCGATGTCCTCTTCGAACCCGAGCAGCTTGCGCAGGTTGTCCCGAGTACTCGCGATGTCGTCGACGATGAGGAGCCTGATCAAATCGATCGGTACCTCAGCTCACCGTGAGTCGTGCTGCCTGCACCGGATCGACCGGTATGCCTGGCCCCATGGTCGCCGCGATCGTCACGGTCTTCACATAGGTGCCTTTGGCACCTGACGGCTTGGCTCGAACGATCGCATCCATCAACGCGGCGAAATTGTCGCGCAATTTGTCGTCATCGAACGACGCTTTACCGATTGCGGTGTGAATGATGCCAGTTCTGTCATTGCGGAACTCGACGCGTCCACCCTGCACGTCCTGGATCGCCCGAGCGATATCGAACGTGACGGTGCCCGCTTTCGGGTTCGGCATGAGGCCGCGTGGACCGAGAATCTTGCCGAGGCGGCCCACCATGCCCATCACCTCGGGCGTGGCCAGCGCGACGTCGAAATCGATCTCCCCCGCCTGCACCTTCTTGACGAGGTCCTCGCCACCCACCACGTCGGCGCCTGCTTCGATTGCCTCGCGGAGCTTCTCGCCGGTCGCGAAGACCGCGATGCGCCGCGTCTTCCCGGTGCCGTGCGGGAGCGTGACGGTGCTCCGCACCACCTGGTCGGCGTGGCGGGGGTCGATGCCGAGGCGAATGTGGGCCTCGATCGACGAATCAAAGGCGGTGACTGCGGTCTGGCGGACCAGGGTCACTGCCTCGGCCGGGGGATAGAACTTCCCCTCTTCGATCGCGCTCGCGGCCTCGCGGTATTTCTTGCCGTGCTGTCTAGGCATTGCACTCTCCTGTGGTGTTGGCGGACGCATGACTGCGTCCTCCCACTTCGTGGCTCAGTTGACGTTCAGACCCATGGATCGAGCGGTGCCCTCGATGATCCTCGTGGCGTGCTCGAGGTCGTGGGCATTGAGGTCGGCCTGCTTGATCTCCGCGATCTCGCGAACCTGCTGAGCGGTCAGCGAGCCGACCTTGTCCCGGTTCGGGACACCCGATCCCTTCTCGACGCCCGCGGCCTTCTTCAAGAGCTCGGAAGCGGGCGGTGTCTTGGTGATGAAGCTGAAAGTACGGTCCTCGTACACGGTGATCTGCGCGGGGATGACCCCGGTCTGATTCGCCGTGCGCTCGTTGTATGCCTTGCAGAACTCCATGATGTTGAGCCCGTGCGGGCCGAGCGCTGTGCCGACTGGCGGCGCAGGCGTCGCCTTGCCGGCCTGCAGCTGCAGCTTGATAACGGTCTTGATCTTCTTCTTGCTCATGCTGTCCTTGAACTCGTGACTAACGCAGGCGCTCGACCTGGAGCAGGTCGAGCTCGACGGGGGTCTCGCGACCGAACATGTTCACGAGCACCTTGAGTTTGCCTTTCTCGACGTTGATCTCGGTCACCTTGCCATGGAAGTCGGTGAACGGCCCGTCGATGACGCGGACGTTCTCGCCGACCTCGTACTCGACATTGACCTTGGTGGGCGCCTCGGCCTTCACCTGCTTCTGGATGCCCCGAATCTCGTGCTCCTGCAACGGAACGGGCTTGTTGCCCGAGCCGACGAAGGAGGTGACGCCCGGCGTGTTGCGCACCACGTACCACGACTCGTCGGACATGACCATGTTGACGAGGATGTAGCCGGGGAAGATCCGCTTGCTGACCTTGCGACGCTGCCCGTCCTTGATCTCCATGACCTCTTCGGTCGGCACCAGGACGTCAAAGATCTGGTCTTTCATGTCCATCGACTCGACGCGCTTCAAGAGGTTCGCGCGAACCTTCTCTTCATGGCCGGAGTACGCGTGCACCACGTACCAGCGGGCGTCCTTTGCGGAAACGGCGTTCACAGCGATGTTCATTCTCCCACGACGGCTACGGCGACACAGTTGGGGCGGCGGTTGGAGCGACAGTCGGGGCGACGGTCGCCGCGGGTGTCGGGGTGACGGCTGCCGCCTGTGCCGCTACCGCCTGCTTGACCCCGAGGCTCAGGATATAGTCCGTGCCGCCCACAAGTGCGGCGAAGATGATGACGGTCGCGATCACGATGCCGGTCATCCGCAGGAGCTCGTCGCGAGCCGGCCAGACAACCTTCTTCAGCTCTTCCCAGACACCGCGCAGGTAGCCGAGTGGGCCGCTGCGGCCTGAGCCGCCGGATCCCGCGCCGGGCAGCGCAGGGGTTCGAGCCTTGGCCATTGAGGGTGATGTCTCCTGGTGGTGGTGCCGGGGCGGGCTTGACTGGGTGGGTGATGGCAGGGGCGGCACGACTCGAACGCGCGACCCTCGGTTTTGGAGACCGATGCTCTACCAGCTGAGCTACGCCCCTTCGGTCACTTGGTCTCGCGGTGCTGCCTGTGCACGCGGCAACGTTTGCAGAACTTGCGCAGCTCCAGGCGATCCGGGTCGTTGCGCTTGTTCTTGACCGTCGTGTAATTGCGTTCCTTGCACTCGTTGCACTGCAACGTGATGATCGCGGAACCGCCTTTGGCCGTGGCCACGTGACAAATGCCTCAAACACAAAAGAGACCTAGCGGCGCTAGGTCGCCGTGCAGTCTACCACAGGTCAGGAGACCCGCCACAGCCTCGGTCGTGAGATCGCCGGGAGCGGATCGTCACCGGGTCGCCAACTCCTCGTCGGGCGATTCGGACTACGCTAGGTGGGAAGCAACCTTCCAATCCGGGGGAACACCATCATGCACCCGCTGCTCCGCCCCACGAATATCGTGATCGCCGTGCTCGGCGCCGCTGTGGTCGGCCTCGGAACCGCGGTGATCGTCGAACACAATGCCGGCACGCTGGTGTCGGCGCCCAACATTCCTCCGTCCCCTTCGCTGGCGGCCGTTTCCACCGCCGCAAACTCGCTCCTGTTGTCCAGCGGCTTTGCCGCGAGCGGCCAGGTCACCGACGAGGCGTCGCGAGTCTTTGATTTCTTCACCACCGACACGAAGCTCACATGGCAGCAGATCGGCGCCGACGTGCTTCGCGGGGAGACGCTTGATCAGATCGCCGGCACCCATGCCGCCAAGGTCGAGGCCGATGCGCTCGCCGAGGTCAAGGCCGGGCTCGAGCTCGGCGTCGTCAAGGGCGTGATCACCCCCGCTCAGGACGCACGCCTGGTGAATGACGCTCAGGACGCGATCTCGGTGCTCATGGGCGCGAAGTTGAGCGCACTCCTCCCGACGGGACGCTGACCGGGCTCCCCCGCAGGGCCATCTGCTCCTCGCTTTGCAGCGGCGGATGCAGCAGGCACTCCTTGTCGGAGTCCCCTTCCCACCACCAGCGGCCGGCGCGCTCGTGCTCGCCGGACTCGGTGGCCCGGGTGCAGGGCGCGCAGCCGATGGACGTGAACCCGCGGTCGTAGAGCGGGTGATGGTCGATGCCGCGAGTCTCGAGGTACTCCCACACCTGGGCGCGTGACCAGCCGGCGAGCGGGACGACTTTCGTGATGTCGCCATGGCCTGGATCGCCGGCCACCACGGGCGTGGCCGTGCGAGTCGGGGTCTGCTCGCGTCGGAGCCCGGTGATCCACGCGTCGTAGTCCCTGAGGGCGTGCGCCAGCGGGTTCACCTTGCGCACGGCGCAGCACTCGTTGCGCAACGCGACTGAGCGGCGGAACTGCATCGTCCCGTGCATCGCGGTCATCGTTTCCAGGTCGCTCGACTCCGGCGAGAGGATGCGCAGTCGAATCGGAAATTGCCGGCGGACGTGCTCGATGAAATCGTGTGTCTCCTCGTGGAGACGTCCCGTGTCGAGTGTCAGGACCTCCGGCTCGGGCACGATTCCACATGCCATGTCGATCAGGACCATCGATTCGGCTTGAAAGCTGGCCACGAGCGCGACGCGCCGAAATCGCTTGTACGTCCAGGAAAGCACCTCCTCGGCGCTGCCGTGACGGGGATCGACGACCGTCACGCGGCCACCTGACTCGGAGCCCAGGCCGCACGGGAACGCTTCGCAACCACGGCGCACATGATCGGGCAAATACCGCGTTTGCGAACGGATTGTCCCGAACTCGGGTGGAGCGCTACGCCGGAATGGCACGCGGAGTCAGCCAGAGGTGGATTGCCGCGAATGCTCGCCAGGGGTGCCATCGCTCGGCCATCTCCCCCACCATGCGCGGCGTCAGCGAGCCGCCGGTCACGGCTTCGAGCGAGCGCCGCAAGCCGAGGTCGCCTGCGGGAAATGCGTCGGCCTCGCCGAGGCGGAGCGCCAGGTACTGCGCCGTCCAGGGGCCAAGCCCGGGCACGGCTGCGACCGTGGCCACCTGCTCGTCGAGCGTCTGGCTCCGGTCGAGCCGGACCGTGCCGTCGACCACGCTCCGGGCGAAGCTCTGGATCGCGGCGATCCGGGCACCGGTGAGTCCGGTACCGGCGAGATCGGCGCCCGCGAGGGTCTCCGCTCCGGGGAAGACGTGCGTGAGGCCGAACTGCGCCAGCCCCGGTACGGGGGTTCCGCTGCGTGCCACCACGCGGCCGATGATCGTTCCGGCGCCGGCAACGGTGACCTGCTGACCGACGATCGCCCGCACGCCCACCTCGAAGGCATCCCATGCGCCGGGCACTCGAAGTCCCGGGAGTGACGCGATGCGCGTCTTGAGGACGGGATCGTCGCCGAGCGCTGCCGAGGCCGCTTCGAGATCGAAGTCGAGGTTGAACAGGCGCCGCACCTGCTGCACGACGTGGATCAGGCCACCCCAGTGCGGCAGATGCGCGGTGAGCAGGAGGTGATCCGGGCCTCCATTCGCGACTTCGATGACGCCCGGGTCTCCCTCGACGAGGATCGTCCGGCGGTACACGCCATCCGAGACGTGTTCGACGCCCGAGATCGCTCGGGTGGAGAGGTAACCGAGCATCGCGGCGAAGTCGAGCGGGCCGGCAAAGCCGAGCCGGAGGCGCAGCCCGCCGTCGGCCACCAATCGGTCGGCCGCACGCCGCCGGGCGCGGAGTTCGCGCGGGGTGGCGCGGAAGACGTCGGTGATGGTGCGGTTGAACTGGCGGAGGCTGCCGAAGCCCGAGGCGAACGCGACCTCCGTGACGGAAAGATCGGTGTCATCGAGCAGTCGCCGGGCGAAGTGCGCCCGGCTCGAGCGCGCGAGCTGGGCGGGAGTGACCCCAACCTGATCCAGAAAGAGCCTGCGGAGGTGGCGAACCGAGAGCCCGAGGCGTCCCGCCACGGCCACCTCGCTGTCATTCCGCAGTCCGCCCTCCACGACGAGGCGGATCCCGCGGCAGACCACCTCGGAGGCCACGCTTCCGATCGGCGCCGTCGCGCGATATGGACGGCATCGCAGGCATGCCCGAAACCCGGCGGCCTCTGCCGCTGCCGCGAGATCGTAGTGGCGCACGTTGGCGGGATTCGGCCGTGCCGAGCACCCGGGACGGCAGTAGATGCCGGTCGTGACCACCGCCGAGAATCCGCTCATGGCCTTACTTGTACAGCGTGCCCCCGGCGCGGCACCGGCCATATCCGGACATCGACGCGGATCTGTCCGAATATGGCCAGATTCCTGCGCCGGACGGGGATCAGGCTTGCCCCGTGCATGACGCGTCGCCGCTTCGGTCGTTCGACTCCGTGGCCACGCCGCTCGGGCCGGTGCTGGTCGTGTTCTCGGCGGACGACCTCGTAGGGCTGTATTTCGACGGCCACGCCCGGACCCCGCCCCGGAGTGGCCGGAACGGCGGCCCCGCCGCGCCGATGCGGGCTCTCACCGATCAGCTCGATGAGTACTTTCGCGGCGCGCGGACGCGATTCGACGTCGCGCTCCGGTTCGAGGGGACGCCCTTTCAGATCGCGGTCTGGTCAGCGCTGATCGAGGTGCCATTCGGGCAGACCTCGACCTATTCGCACCTCGCTGAACGGATCGGCCGGCCCCGGGCCGCACGAGCCGTCGGTGCCGCGAACGGCCAGAATCCGATCTCGATCGTCGTGCCCTGCCACCGGCTGATCGGCGCGAGCGGCGATCTCACGGGATACGGGTGGGGGCTCGAGCGCAAGCAAAGCCTGCTGGAGCTCGAGGGCGCGATCGCGGCGGAGTCGCGGCCCTTCAGGCGGGTGAGAGCGGGATCGTGACCTTGTCGAGCAGGGCAGCGCGTCCGTGGGGCACGCCGTTCGCAGCGCCGTTGGTGCTGAGTGGCGCCAGCGCCGTCTGACCGTTGGCGGGGTGGCCACTGCCGTGGCAGTTGCCGAAGAACGCCTTGAGCACTTCGAGCTGACGGTGCACCGCCGCCTCGTTCCACCCGTGACCCTGGTCGTTGTCGGTGAACACCTGCAGGTTGGGAAGCTTCGCGATCAACACCTTCAGCCGGTCCACGTCAACGAGGCGATCGTGATGGGCGACGATGATCAGGGTTCGATCCGCGCGGGCCGCGACCACCTCGACATCGTCACGCCGCAGGCAGTCGTTGAGCCACTCGCGCGCGGCTCGAGGATCGGCGCGTCGCTGGTTCTCGTAGTTGATGTCCGCAGTGCGATTGTCGACGTCACCCTCGACGATCACGAATCGCTTGTAGAGATCACTGATCCAGCGTTGCCGGCTCAGCCAGACCACGCCATCCCACATCGGCCTGCGGCTGAGCAGCCGAACCTGATCTCGATAGCGCCGCCGCATGAGATCCGGCGAGAGGAGCGGCGTGTGCAGCACGAGACGCTCCGCCCGGCTCCCTGCGCGCTTGGCGAGGGCACAGGCGACGGTCGCCCCGAGACAGAGACCGCCGACGTCGAACGCGTCGATCTCCAGCTGGGTGAGGAGGTCGAAGAGCAGATCGGCCATCGCCCCGGAGGAATGACGTCCCTTCAAGGCCGGCGAGGCACCGTTGCCGGGGAGATCCGGAATGATGAGCGTCCGGTAGGCGCCGAGCTCGCTGAAGCGACCGCCGAACTCCTCCGCCGAGCTCAGGAAGCCGTGGCACAGCACCAGCGGCTTGCCGTGGCCGCCGACAAGGTAGCGAAGTTTCTGGCCGCGGATCGTCGTGAACCGCTCCTCCATCATGTGGGGGTCAACGCCACGGTTCGACGAGACCTCGGCGGCCAGGTGCGCGTCAAGACTGGTCGCCTCGCATCAATGGCGTCATTAAAGCCACAGCACGGGTCGTTGCGGCGGTCCGCTGGCGTACAGAGCGCCCTTTCGCACCCTGGCGGTCATGATTTCGCCCTCGCACCCGACCCTGTCACCGAACTCATCGGAGGAGCTCGACCTGCCTGACGTAGCGCTCGCCACCTGCTCGTTGCTCCCGGACCTCGACACCGACGAGCAGCAGCTGATCCCTGCCCTCGAAGCCTGCGGACTGTCCGCTGCGCCTCGCGTCTGGGACGATCCAACTGTCCGCTGGGATGCGTTCCGTGTCGTCGTCATCCGGTCGACGTGGGACTACTCGGAGCGCCGCGACGCCTTTCTCGAGTGGGCGGCCTCTGTACCGCGGGTGCTCAACGCAGTCCCGGTCATCACGTGGAACACGGACAAGACCTATCTTCGCGATCTGGCTGGTTCCGGCATTCCCACGGTCCCGACCACGTGGCTCGAGCCGGACTCCGGTGATCGCCGGATCCGCCTTCCCGAAGGCAATCTGGTGGTGAAGCCCGCAGTCTCGTCCGGTGCGCAGAACACGTCTCGGTACGGCCCGGACGACCGCGAAGCAGCGCGAACTCATGTCGCCCGGCTACTGGACAGCGGCCGCGACGTGATGGTGCAGCCGTACGTTGCGTCCGTCGACGCCACGGGCGAGACCGGGCTGATCTACGTGGACGGAACCTTCTCGCACGCTATCCGCAAGGGGGCACTGCTGCGCGCGCCCGGCGTCACCACCGACGAGCTCTGGGCGCGCGAGGACATCACGCCTCGCGCACCGGACGCCGATGAGCACTCCCTCGCCGACGCCGTGCTGGACGCCCTTCCCTGGGCGCGCGAGACGTTGCTCTACGCACGCGTTGACCTGGTTCGCGGGGACGACGGCAGCCCGTTGCTCCTCGAGCTCGAGCTCGCCGAGCCCTCGCTCTTCCTGGGACTCGGCTCAGACGCCGCCCTGCGCCTCGCGAAGGGCATCGCCCGCCGGATCAGGAACGACTGAAAGAGTCGGGCCGATTTTCTCGCGCACGGCTCGCTCCGCTCGGTTGGTGATGATCAGGCGCGTCACCAGCGCACTGAAGGTCTCATCGGGCCCGAGCGGTTGTTGCCGGCTCTTCGACGGACGTCCGCTCATTTACGAAGCCCTCCCAGACGACGTGTTATCGGATCGTTTGACAGTGCGGCGGGGCTTCGCGTCGAGCGACCGGCGCGAGGCATTCTGTGGCGGGCCAACGCCACCATCACGTGCGGACCCGTCGCGTTCCTGCGCCGACGAGACCCCGTGGGATCGCGCCTGCACGTTGCGTGGGCGCAGCGGGCGCAACGTGTCGCGTGTCCTCCATGCAGCAGCGGAGTCGAGGAGGTCCGCCGCGGCTGTGGGCCGCCCGAGGCCAAAACCCTGTCCGAGCGGGATGTTCAGCGAGCGGATCTGATCGCTGACGAGCTCGTTCTCGACACCTTCGGCGATGACGATCGACTTGTGCGCGCGCGCGAAGCCGAGTGCAGTCTTGATCGCGACACGCGTGCTCCGGCGGGCCGCGTTCATGGTGAGGCTCCGCGCGAGCTTCACGAACTCGGGTTCGGCAGTATCGAGCAACTCGGTCGTCGCGAACCCTTCGCCGAGGTCGTCGATGGCAAAGCGTATGCCCATCTTGCGATATGCGCTGAGCACGTAGCGCATCCGGTCGAGGTCACGCACGCTCTCGTGCTCGCCGATCTCGAGAATCAGGCGATGCGGTGAGCGGCCGGTCCACTCGAGCAGGAGCATCAACTGATCGACGTCGTGGAGCGGGTCGAGCAACGCTGCAACGCTCACATTCATGAAGAGGAGAATTCCCGCGGGAAGCGAGGCTGCCTGGCTCAACGCCGAACGCCTGCACAACCAGTCGAGGTCGCGGATGTGGCCTGAGCGATGCGCGACTTCGAACAGCGCCTCGACGCTGTCCGACGCGCCGAATCCCTCCGGGCGGGCGAGTGCCTCGTAGCCGACGACGTGGCCATCGTTGAGGTCGACAATCGGTTGGTACACCGAGTGAATCGGCAATCCGTTGACCAGCTCGCCGATCAACTCCGTCACCGATGATCCCGACGGCGTGATCTGCTCGGCACCATCGACGTGACGACCGACGACACGGTCGCGACCGCTGCGCTTGGCCTCGTACAGACACTCGTCGGCGCGACGCCACGCCGACATCGGGTCGGTGCCCGCCGTGGCGGACGCCCAGCCGAGGCTGATGTTCGACCGACCGCCCGGGGTTGGCACCAGGTGCATCGCGGCGCGAAGCCGCTGTGCGGCGGATGCCGCTTCTGCGGGATCGACATCGAGGAGGATCGCGGCGAATTCGTCGCCACCAACTCTTGCGATGACATCCCATCCGCGCAACATGAGCGCGAGCGTGGTTGCGACCGTTCGCAACACCGTGTCGCCGGCTTCGTGACCGAACTCGTCGTTGACATGCTTCAGATGATCGACATCGATGGCGAGGACGGCAAACGGCTGGCGAGGAATGGTCCCGAGGATTCGGTCGAATTCACGTCGATTCTTCAGTCCAGTGAGACGGTCGGTGCTCGCAAGCTCGGCCATGCGGAGCGCCTCGGCTCGCAGCGCACCCTGGGCGCGAATGCGGGCTACCGCCTGCCCCGCTTCGGCGCTGATCTCGGCGATCGACTCGGCCGTGAGCGCCTCCACGCTCGGCAGCGTCTCGAAGAAATACGCAAGCACCCCCACGGTGCCGGATGCGCCCGCAATCGGGGATGCGATCGCTGACCGGACGCCGAGCCGCACAGCCGCTGCCACCTGTGCCGACGTTCCCAGCTCATTGAGATCGGAGACGGTGACGACGGCTCCCGTGGTGCGCACGCGCGCGATCAGCGCGTCGACTGGCCCGGGAGCGCCGTCGGCCGCAACGTCGAGCGCATCGAGGGTCGAGCGCGGAAAGGCGTGTCGCATCGTCGAGTCGAGGCGACCTTCCTCCTGCCGCGCAACGAACATCTCGCCGAACGTGGCCCCGAGGCTGAGGGTTGTCATCGTCAGGATCGTCTCGGCCGCGGCGTCCACATCAGTGCAGTCAGCCAGCGCGCGCACGAGCGAGAAATGCAGGGCACGGCGCCGCTGCTCGGCCTGCTCGGTGAGGTCGCGGGTGACGGAAAAAAAGCCGCGCAGGCCGCCGTTCTCGTCATACATGGCAGTAATCGAGACGCTGGCCCAGAAACGTCGCCCATCGTGCCGGACCTGCCACGTCTCGTGGAGGCGCTCCGTTGCGAGGGTGTCCGCCGCGTTGAGCGGTCGACTGAGCGGCCATCCGAGTGGGTACAGCACCGAATAGTGGCGTCCGATCATCGCTGCGGCGGAGTAGCCGAAGATCCGCTCTGCGCCGGTGTTCCAGCTCACCACGTTGCCGGCGGGGTCGACAGTCATCAGTGCCTCGTCAAAGACGCCGTCAACAAGGGCGCGGAGGCTCATCTCGCTGCTGCGCACGCCCTGCTCCGAGTGCTCACGCTCGGTGACATCGCGCAACGTCACAAGGAGTCGCTCACCGTGCTTGCTGATGCGCACGTCACGCACCTGATCGGTCAGAACACCGGCACGGGGAACGCGATAACGCAGCCCGTCGATGGCGGCGGCAACGTCGGTGAGCAGGACTTCACGGAATGCACTGCGCAGCTCCGTCGCCGCCGGCTCCTCGAGGCTGAGGAAATGCTCGCCGACCAGCGATCCGACCTCTGCGCGATCGTCCTGTGCGTCACCGGAGAGCTCGGCGGCTGCGGCGTTGGCGTAGTCGACTCGGAAGTCGGTGATATACCGGCGTCGATCATGGACGGGCGACAGAATCAACACGGCATCTGCCATCGCCTCGAGCCAGTATTGGTCACCCGGATCGAGCACCCCCGGCTCCAGGTAGCTGCGTTCTGCAGACACGCGCCAGTCTCTCCTTTGATCGCAGTGAACTGCGCGCTGTTCTCCTCCCTTTCTGTTGCCGCATAATCTGCCGCAGCGCGGTTAGCGCGTCTGTCCCGCAGCGCACATAGGTCGAGCATCAGCAGGAGTGGAGTCGTGAGCCAGGACGCGGCCGGTCGGGTCGCCCCGGTTGGTGAGAACAGGATTCTCACTGCACTTCCTTCCTCGGAGCGGGAGGAGTTGTTCGGTCTTGTTAGAAACATCACGCTGCCGGTGAAAACGGTTCTTTTTGAACCCGGCGCCGCAATCGACGCGCTCTATTTCCCGACTGACGGCGTCATCTCGCTGGTGACCCCACTCCACGACGGGGCGATCGTCGAGGTTGCCACGATCGGCAACGAGGGCATTGTCGGAGTGCCGGTGGTGCCGCTCGGTGGCCTCGCGGTCCGCGCAATCTCGCAGGTCGCCGGGCACAGCCTGCGCATCGAGGCCACACACTTTCTTTCCCTCTTCGATCGATCTCGTGCATTTCAGGCGCTCGTGGAGCGATATACGCAGGCGCTGTTCGGGCAGATCTCGCAAGCCGCGGCATGCAACCGGCTCCACTCCAGTGAAGAGCGCCTCAGCCGCTGGTTGCTCATGAGCCACGATCGAGTCGGTGCAGACGAGTTCATGATCACGCAGGAGTTTCTCGGTCAGATGCTCGGAGCTCGGCGATCGACGGTCTCGGTCTCGGCCGGGATCCTGCAGCGAGCGGGGCTCATCCGCTACGTCCGCGGCCACGTGACCATCGTCGACCGAGCCGGCCTCGAGGCGGTGTCATGTGAGTGCTACGCGGTGATCCGGAACGAACTCGAACGCGTCGTCTCGCCGGGGCAGCACCAACCACCCGTTCGGAAGCCGCCGGATCCTCGTCCGGCGTTGTGACGCCTTTTCCCACCGGGCAGCAGTACCGAATCACCCACGGGTCGCAGCACGCGGTTGTTGTCGAGCGCGGTGCGGGACTTCGCGAATACGGCAACGACGCGGTGCCTTTCGTGGACGGCTACTCGGAAGACCAGCCCGCCGACGGCAGCCGGGGGCAGCTGCTCCTCCCCTGGCCGAATCGCATCGCAGGGGCCCGCTACCGCTTCGGGGAGCACGAATTGCAGCTCCCGGTCACCGAGCCGCGAACCGGCTGCGCCATCCACGGGTTGACCCACAATCTCCCATGGCAGCGCATCGACATGTCGAAGTCGACGGTCACGCTGGGACTGGAACTTCACCCTGAGGACGGGTATCCGTTCCGGCTCGATGTGCGCGCCGCTTACTCGCTTGACGACGATGGTTTGCGCGTCACGGTACGCGCGACCAACCGAGGCGACGGCGCCTGCCCGTACGGCGCAGGCGCCCACCCATACGTGCGCCTGGCAGGCGGCGGCTCCATTGATGACGCGCTGCTCCACATTCCCGCGTCGGCGACGCTCGAGGCGGACGATCGCGGCATTCCCACCGGCGTCGAGCAGTCGGTGGCCGGAACCGGCTTCGACTTTCAGAGCCCGCGACCGATCGGCACCCAGGTCCTCGACACTGCATTCACCGGCCTGACCGCCGGCGCCGGCGGTATCACCAGGATCTCCCTGACCGCAGCCGACGCCAGGGGCGGCGTGACCGTCTGGATGGACGCTGCACACCCGTACGCGATGATCTACAGCGGCGACACGCTTGGCGATGTCTCCCGTCGTCGTCATGGCCTTGCCATCGAGCCGATGACCTGCGCCCCGGACGCATTCAACTCGGGCGCGGGGCTCATCGTGCTCCAGCCGGGCGAACGCCACACGAGCACGTGGGGCATCGCGCCCTCCTGACCGGTTCCCGTCCCGAATCGGCGCGCCGCGACACCGTTCACAGGCCAGCTCGAGGTGGTATGAAGCACTGGTGACCGCGACCATGCGTCCGTCGCTCGCGCTGTTCATCAGCGAGCCAGGGCGCGCCATCGCGGACTACGGCGCAATGCTTGCGGCGTCGCCGCTCCTCCTCCGAGCTCCGCACGGCGACGGTCACCCGGTCCTCGTCCTTCCCGGCCTGCTCGCGGAAGACGCCTCCACGGCGACGATGCGTCGGTATCTGCGCTCTCTCGGCTACGCCGTCCACGGCTGGAGACTCGGCCGCAACCTCGGCCCGACGCCGGCGATCCTCAGCGGCATGACCTCGCGTCTCGAGGCGTTGCAGCGGGCCTCGGGCCGTTCGGTGAGCCTCGTCGGGTGGAGCCTCGGAGGCATCTTCGCCCGCGAGCTGGCCCGCTCGCGGCCCGGAGCGGTCCGTCAGGTGATCACCCTCGGCAGCCCGTTCGATCTCGCGGACCCTGATGACAGCCGCGCCGGCACCGCCTACCGGCGTCTCGGCGTCCTCCATGTCAGCCCGGGTTCGCTCCCCCGGCGAGAGCGGCTCGCGCGGCCGATCCCGGTTCCGACAACCGCTGTGTATTCGCGCCTCGACGGTGTGGTGCCGTGGCAGGCCTGCATGAACACGCCTGGGGAGCGGAGCGAGAACGTCGCCGTGTACAGCAGCCATCTGGGCATGGGCCACAACGCGTCTGTGCTCTGGGTGATCGCCGACCGGCTCGCGCAACCCGAAGGGGTGTGGCAGCCGTTTCGCCCACCGTCCTACGCGCGTCACCTCTTCCCGGAGCGAACCGCCGCCTGACCGTTCGGAGAAGCGGTGCTGCGGCGTGAGTGCCGCGGCGACCGTGCAGCGCGTTTCCGACCCGGCACTTCCATTGCGCCGCCCGCGGCCGCGACCAGCTCACGCATCCCGTCCTCGATGCCATCACGCAGCACGTCGATGTCGGTGACGGTGTCGTAGTCGCCGGTGATCCCGAAGAAGAGCCGGCCGCAGTACGAGAAGATGGCAATGCTGATCCGTACACTGCCCATGATCGGGACGTACGGATACGAGTACACCATCCGGCGCCCGACCACGTACAGCGGATATTGCGGGCCGGGAACGTTGGTGGTGACGGTCTGCAGCGCTCGCTGCGGCGTGCGTGCGGCGAGCCGCGCGCCGACCGACAGCAGCATCGGCGGCGCAAAACCCGCGAGCTTCACCAGCGCGTCGCCCGCAACGGCCTGCTTCGACCCTTTCAACATCGAGAGCTGCGCCGAGATCGCGCTGAGCCGCTCCGCCGGATCCGCGATCGACACCGGAAGTCCGGGGAAGATCCCGGAAACGCGGTTGTTATAGGTGCCTCGCTCCGAATCCGCCCGCACCGACACGGGCACGAGCGTGCGGACCACGCGATTCGAGACATCCTCACCGCGATGCAGCAGCAGTGACCGGAAACCCGCGGTGATCGCTGCCAGCACGACATCGTTCACGGTCCCCCCAAGACCCTGGCGAACCGTCTTCACGTCCTCGAGGCTTGCCTCCGCCCAGCTCCAGCGCCGGTGGGGTCCGATTGGACCGTTGAGCGACGTTGCCGAGCGCCGGCTCCACTCCGCGAGCGAGCGCAGGAGCGCAGCGCCTTCGGCGATCCGCGTGCTCGGTTGCGCGATGAGCTGAAAGCCTCCCGAGAGGTCGCGCAGGCGTCCGAGTGGATCGGTGATGGCGCTGAATGCACCCTGGGCCGCAATGCTGAACGCCCCGGGCTCAGGCTCGGGTGCCCACTCGACGGGCGCGGCGTCGAGCGTCGGGCCGTCGGTCGCGTCGAACATCACGGTCATGAGGTCGGTCGCCGAGACGCCGTCCACCATGCAGTGGTGCACCTTGGAGATCACTGCCCAGCGGCCGTCATCGAGACCCTCGACCATCCAGATCTCCCAGAGAGGCTTGCCGCGGTCGAGCGTCTGCGCGAACACCCTGCCGGCGAGGTTGCGAAGCTCGTCACGGCCGCCCGGCGGGGGAACCGCCGTGTGCCGGATGTGATACAGGATCTGGAAGTGCGGGTCGTCGACCCAGACGGGACGCCCGACGCCACCCGGCGCGAACCGCACCTTCTGGCGATACCGCGGCACCAGCGGCAGCTTGGACGCGATCAGGCGAACCAGGTCGCCGTACGCCGGAGCCGGGCCTTCGAGCACCGCCACCGACCCGATGTGCATCGGGTTGTTGCCATTCTCGATGTGGAGGAACGCCGCATCCTGCACGCTCATCACGTCCATGCCACGCCCTCCGTGTGTAACTGCCGCGTGTAACCGTCACGCAGTGATCGCAGACCATTCTCCGCGCTAGGGTGCCGATCGTCACCTTTTCGCCGTCCTCGTTGACACATCGCCTCCTGGTGACGGCGGTGCTCGGATCGCTGGCGACGGCCGCCTGCGGCCCGGCCGTGGTCGCACATCCCGGCACCACCGCCGCGGACCTGCGCACGTATCTCGCTACGGTCGAGCCGATCCGCCTCGGCGTGAACGCGCTGCTCGAGGGAGCCGACCCGATCATCGACGGCTTTCGGGAGCACACGCTGACCGACGCCCAGGCTGCCGCCAAGATGGGGGCGCTCGAAGCGACGTTCGCGGACTACACGGTCGACATGGCCGCGATCCAGCCGCCGGATCCGAGCCTCGCGGCCATCAATGCCCCGTACGCGCATACGTTCATCCTCGAGGACTCGTATCTCAACGCCTTGGTCAACGGGATGTCCGAGGACGATGTTGACGACCTGCCGGACACGCAATCGGACCAGCGGGCCGCGATCATCGAGTGGCGCGTGCAACTCGAGGTCCTCGGGAGGAAGCTCGGCGTCGCGCTGCCGGCCGATCTGCAGCAGGCCGGCCGTGGCGAGATAGCGCCTTCGGTCTCCGGCGACAGCTGACCCCCTCGCCCGGTCAGCGAACCAGTCGAGATCGCGCCGGCTTCGCGCTGCAGGGCACGCAAAGGGCGGCCCAGGGCACGGCCTCGAGCCGTTCCGCGGGAATCGGCGACCCGCATGTGACGCAGAGCCCGTAGGTCCCGGCCTCAAGGCGTTCGAGCGCCAGGTCTATGTCCGCCACGGTCGCGTAGATGGTGCGGGCCTGGTAGGCGTCGGTCATCCGTCCGACCGCGTAGCTGGTGGCGTCGCCGATCCGCTTCCCGAACCCGAGGTTTGCCACCTCGGCTGGATCGTGCTCACCGAGGGCGTCCACCCTGGCGACGATCTCAGCTCGTTTGGCCAGCAGCACCTCGCGCGCAGCCCAATCGGCGTCGCCGCTCATCTCCGAAAGGGTACGCCGCGCTCCCGGCGCCCAAACCAGACCTGCGCACGGGACATGGAGGTGCCCCGTCCAATGGCGCGCGGGTATGGGAACGGTCACCGACATATGGCGATTTGCCGATGGAAAGCGACCGATCCGTTGTCAGCGGTCACGCCGAAACGAAGGACACTCTCGGACGTGGCTCCACGGTCTTCCGACCTGCATCTGGCCGTCCTCACCCGGCTTGGCCATTCGCTCCCCGGCATCCGCCGTCCCGAAGAGGCCGCGAATGAAGTCGTCCAGGCGCTCGCGGGGCTGGACGTGGCCGCCACGGTGAGCGCCGTCGAATCCGATATGGCGGTGGTCATGGCCGTGAACCTGCCGGCCTCACTGGTCGACCATCTGTCGCAGCAGCAGGCGGCGTCGATGGTCGGCATGCGCATTCCGCTGGACGGGGTCGAGTCCCTCCGCCAGCCGGTCCGGCTCCGCCGCCCGTACTTCGGGGGCGCCGATGCCGCCGAGACGCTCCGCCGCCTGACCAACGATTCCGGCTTTGCCAAGGCCTTGCCGAATGCCGCCGACGAGCGCGACGTGGTCGCGGTGCCGGTGACGTGCCGCGACAAGGTGGTGGCCGTGCTCACCGTCTGGGGGCATGGGTGCTCGTCGGCGTTGAGCCCGATCCTGGAGGTCGTGGCCGCCATGCTCGCCGGCGCGTGGTCCGCCGAAGCGCAGCCTATCGCCGAGCGTTTCGACAGCCCGGCGTTCCCCGCCCCGGATCGCCGCCTCCGTGAGACGGTCACGGCGCTGCTGGCCAGCGGCAAGATCGTCGCGGCGCTCCAACCGATCGTGCGCCTGGTCAATGACACCGTCATCGGGTACGAGGCGCTGGCGCGTTTCCCCCAGCGGGCGCGAATCCGCACCCCCGATCACCTCTTCGGTGCGGCCGCCGCGCTGAACATGCAATCGGCCGTGGATCTCGCGTGCGTTCGCGCCGGCTTGCAGGCCGCTTCGAACATCGGCGAGGCCGATCTCTTCGTGAACGTGCTCATCGGTACGCTCGTCGACCACAGCGGCGTCGCGGCCCTCGACCGAGCGGTCTCCGACGCGAAAGTGGATCCGGCAGCAGTGGTGCTCGAGTTCAGCGAGCGCGAGCCGGTCCCGGACCTCGCGCTCCTGCAGCGTATAGCCGCGGAATTGCGCGCGCGTGGATTCCGCATCGCGGTTGATGACGCGGGCGCCGGCCACGCGAGCATGCGCGTCATCGCCGAGCTGCGCCCGGAGTTCATCAAGGTCGACCGCTCACTGATAACGGCAATCGATGCAGACCGGGCGCGGCGCGCGCTCGTCGTCGCCCTGCTGTCCTTCAGCGGCCATATCGGGGCGCGCGTGATCGCCGAAGGCATTGAGACGCAGCGTGAGCAGGAGACGTTGCAATCACTCGGCGTCCAGTTCGGTCAGGGATGGCTGTGCGGCAGACCCGTCCTGCAGCACGCACTCCAGGGTGATACGTCCATGCAGGTCGTCGATGCGGCCTGGTTTGCGCAGCACACCGTATCCCCCACTCGCGTCGCGGCTTCCCATGCACCGGATCCGCAGTCGCCCGCGGAAGTCGTCGTGTCGACCTCCGGTTCACCCCCTCGCCCGCGGCGAAAGCTGGCTCGCGCGCTCAGCGACGCGGCGCTCGCGTTGCAGAGCGAGCACGACCCGATGCGCATTCTCGGCGTCATGGCGGAGCAGATGGGACGCGTGGTTCCCGTCACGGAGATGGCAATCTTCGTCGCCGACTACGAGACGTTCCGCCTCGTCCCGGTGCTCGCAACCGGGCCAGATCGCGACGAGATCATGGCTGACAGCATGGCGCTGGACGCCGGCATCACGGGATGGGCGTTTGCGAAAGGGACTCCGCAGAACATTCCCGACACGTCGCAACATCCACTCGCGCGACAGATCCCCGGAACGTCGTACGTGCAGGAGTCGCTGCTGCTGGTACCGCTCGTCGCCACGGAGCACAAGCTCGGCATCATCAACTGCTGGCGCCTCGGAAGCGGCCAGTTCAGCGCGAGCGAACTCGAGGCAGCATCGCTCTTCGCGCACGTGGCCGCGTCGGCGTGGCGCAACGCGCAACTGTATGGCGAACTCGTCAATGCCGCGATGACCGATCCGTTGACCGGTCTGTACAACAGCCGCTGGTTGCGTGATGCGGGCGAACGAGATATTGCCCGCGCCGCACGCGATGGCAAACCGCTCTCCCTGTTGCTCGTCGACCTGGATCACTTCAAAGCGGTGAATGACAGCAGCGGGCATGCAATCGGCGACGTCGTGCTCCAGCGTGTCGCCGGGCAACTGCGCACGACCGTGCGCGGCGCCGACGCTGTCGTGCGGCTCGGCGGCGAGGAATTCGTCGTGCTCCTCAATGAGTGCTCCGCGGAAGGTGCCTGGATCGCCGCTGAGGCGGTGCGTCTCGCGGTTCGCGATGTCGTGATGCCGGATGGCGGCGTCCTCGAAGGACTGACGGCGTCAATCGGTATCGCCACCTACCCCGGGCACGGCGCCACGCTCGATCAGTTGCTCGGCGCGGCCGACCGCGCGATGTACTCCGCAAAGCACGAGGGCCGAGACCGCTCGGTGAGTGCGACCCCTGCCGGAGAGCGGGCCCGGATCATCGCGCTCCCGCGTCGCCGGCCACCACGCCCGAGCGCGCCGAAGGTCGTCTCCGGAACCTGAGGTCGCTGTCAGGGGATGTCGCGGCGGATCGTGAAAATCCAGCCGGCGGCGGCGAAAAACAGGCCCCAGCCGAGCAGGACGAGACCGCCTTCGAGCGCGGTGAGCGGTGAGTTTCCAGCGCCGCGGGTGGCGCCCGTAATCGCGGCGGCCGCGGCGCCGGGGAGGTATGGGTAGGCGTTCTGGATTACCGGAACGATGTTGACCAGCGGTTCGAGCACGAAGAGATACACCAACGTCCCGATGACCGCGGCGATCTGATTGCGGATCAGCACCCCGATGCCGATGCCGACGACGGCGAAGATGGCGATCACGATGATGTCGCCGATGAGCGATTGCAGGACGCCGTAATTGATCCAGCCGATGGTGATTCCCTTCGCAGCGAACCACGGGATCATGATCGCCGCCGTCAACGCCGCACAGACGATGCCGTAGATAACGCCGGTCAAAGCAGCCACGAGGATCTTCGCGACGATGACCAGTCCGCGGCGCGGTTCAATGAGAAAGGTCGGGCGCGACGTGAAGTGTCGGAACTCCGTCGTGATGATGATGATGCCCACCACGACCGCGAACAGATAGGCCGAACTCGCGGATGCCGCGACCGACTTCTGCGTCGCTTCCGAAGTCAGTGGCAATGCCGCGCTTCGAGCGACGCCGTTGCTGGCAATCTGCGCGACAACGCCAAGCGCCGCAAGCGCCATGGCGCCGAGGAGCATGCCCCAGCCGAGCTTGACGGTGATGACTTTTCGCCATTCGGAGCGGAGGAGATTGATCACGCCGTTGGCGCCTCAGGCGGCGGGGCATCGGCGGTGAGACGAAGGAATGTCTCCTCGAGACTGGAGCTCCCGGCGCGCAACTCGTGCAGCTCGACGTGCGCCTGCCACGCCGCGCGCCCCACGGCTTCAGGAGTCGCACCGACGACGGCGACCGAACCGTCGGCCCGTGCCGTGACCTTGACGTTGAGCGGGGCCAGCGCCGTGCTCAGCTGGTCGGGCGTGGGCGTGCGCACCACAACCCCGGCGCTTGCTCCCTCGAGATCCGCGAGCTTGCCCTCATAGATGAGCCGCCCTCGCGCGATGATCACGACGCGGTCAACGGTCTGCTCGACCTCGGAAAGGACGTGGCTGGAGACGAGCACCGTCTTGCCGTCGTTGTCCGCGAAATAGCGAAGCAGTCCGCGCAGCCAGGCGATGCCTTCGGGATCGAGCCCGTTTGCGGGCTCGTCGAGGAGCAGAACTCGCGGGTTTCCGAGCAGTGCCGTCGCCAGCCCCAGCCGCTGGCGCATGCCCAGCGAGAACCCTCCAACCGAGTAGCGCGCAGCTTGGCTGAGACCGACGATGTCGAGCACCTCGTCGGCGCGCTGGTCGGGCAGCCCGGCTGCGGCGCAGAAGACACGGAGGTGATTGCGTGCTGAGCGCCCGGGGTGAAAGCTCGTCGCCTCGAGAACCGCGCCGACGGTGAGGCCCGGATGGGGCAGGTGCGCGTAGGTCACACCGCTGATCGTCCCGGTCCCCGACGTCGGTGCGGCGAGACCGAGAATCATGCGCAGCGTCGTGGTCTTGCCGGCACCGTTGGGCCCGAGGAACCCGGTGACGGATCCCGGTTCGACGGTGAAGGACAGTCCGTCGACTGCCTTGATATCGCCGAAGACCTTGGTGAGGCCCGTCGCGACGATGCGACCGTCGACGGTCGGCGGTGCGTCACTCATGCATGTGTGGCCAGATGTGCCTCTGCCCACTCACCGAGCGCCACGAGCGCCGGACGCAGGGCCTCCCCGCTTGGCGTGAGCCGGTACAGCGACGCGATCGGAGGGCCTTCGATCACCTCACGAGTCACCAGCCCGGCCTCCTTGAGCTCGGTGAGGCGGGCCGAGAGCATGCTCTCGGTGATCCCGGGGATCGCCCGCGCGATCTCGGCGAAACGGGCTGGACGCTCGAGCAGCACTCCGACCACCACGCCGGTCCAGCGCTTGCCGAGCACGGAGAAGACGGACGTGAGGGCCCGGTCGCAGGAAATGGCGGTCGCGCTGCATACATCGTCCATCGCATCGCATGGTACCCGCCCGGTCTGCCTCTCACCCCCAGCAATGTCACTGCCGCGACGTCCTCTCGCGTATTACGGGTCCGTCATGTCTCGTGCGCCGCAGATGACCGCTCTGCAACCGAACATGGCGGTGCTGTAGCGGTCGCAGGCATAAGTCCGCTTGCGTACAGACCACGTATTTGGACGCCAGCAACGTGGATGACGAGGGTAACTTCGTCCGCTTCCAGGTGATGCACAGTGTCGGTCCTTCCCATACAAGCGTCGGACGCAGCGGTCACTGACGACGCCGTCGTGCATGCCGCAGGCATTGCGCGTCGCGACGTGGTCGGACTCGTGGACCGGCACGCAATGGTGCCGGCAATCTCCTCATCGGAGGAGTTGTTGATCGCGATCCTTGCGCTTTTCAATGAGTCGACCGACATCGACGTCACGCTCGGTGTGACGCTGACGATGCTCACCTCGGCACTCGACGGGCGCATTGGCGAGATCTGGTTGCGCGACGGCGCGGCTCGGAATGTCGAATTGCACTATTCGTCGTCTGACGGCGCTGCCGATGTCGCAGCCTTCGAGGCGCGAGGTCGGGCGCTTGGTCTCGGTACGGGACCGGCGCTCGTGAGCCGGGTCGTGCGGACCGGGCGCGGCTCTGCCGGCGCCTCCGTGGTCGCTGCGGGCAAGGGCGGCCGTGTCGCCGAAGCCGCGGCAGCGGGCATCCACGGCGCGGTGACGTTCCCGATTCGCGGCAGCGGCAGCATGGTCGGCGTGCTTGCAGTCTTCCGCGAGCCATCGGCGCGTCCGGACAGCAGAGCACTCGCGTCGATGACGACGATCTGCCATCACCTCGCGCGGTTCATCGAGCGAACCCGCGCGGAGGCGGCAGTCCAGGCCGCGGCCATCGAGCTCGCGGCCCTCGCATCCACCGACGCGCTCACCGGCCTCAAGAACCGGCGTGAGTTCGACCGGGCGCTGCGCACCATCCCGCGGCTCCCGTTCGCTGTGCTCTCCGTGGACGTCGACCGCCTCAAGGACATCAATGACTCGCACGGCCACGCCGCGGGTGACGCGCTGCTCCGAGTCGTCGG
Organism: Candidatus Dormibacteria bacterium; assembly: GCA_050010655.1. GTDB lineage: Bacteria > Chloroflexota > Dormibacteria > Aeolococcales > Aeolococcaceae > Palsa-851. The sequence goes on along the minus strand of JBEKKP010000004.1, from coordinate 15,580 downwards.
TCATACGCTGGGATTGCTCGTTCGCGGCTGGGACGTGATGGCGCGCATCGGCGGCGACGAATTCGCCGCGTTGCTTCCCGAGATCGGTGTCTTCGGCGCGCAGCTGGTCGCCGAGCGCATGCGTGTCGCGATGCACTCACTCGTGCTCGCGACCGGGCCAGTGCGCATCACCGTCGGATGGAGCGCTGCGCCTGCGGGTGCGGATCCCGCGTCCGTGTGGCAGCGCGCCGATGAGTACCTCTACCACGCCAAGCGTGCCGGGGGGGATCGGATCGCAGGGGCGTCATATGAGGGCGGCGAGGCCGCCGACATCGCCGAGCGGTCGTACTCCGACGTGGTGGCACGCCTGCTCGAAGGCGGATCGATCACCACGATGTTCCAGCCGATCGTGAGCCTCGACGACGGGGAAGTCATGGGTTACGAGGCGCTTGCACGGCCGGAAGGGTTCGCCGCCATGGACTCGGTCGAGCAGGTCTTCGAGGCCGCTCGTCTCGGAGGCCAGATTCGCGACCTCGACTGGCTGTGCCGGCGCAGGGCTGTCGAGGAGGCCATGCGCCTTCCGGCCGACAAGCCGCTGTTCCTCAATATCAGCGCAGCAGCTCTGCTCGACCCGATCCACGGAGTCGATCAACTGCTGCTGCTTCTGAGCAACGCGGGCCGGGCACCCACCACCGTCGTGCTCGAGATCACCGAGCACGAGCGCATCCGCGACTACGACATCCTGGCGCGGGTCCTCGCTTCCTACCGGGCCGAGGGCATCCGCTTCGCACTCGACGACGTCGGCGAAGGCCACTCCACGCTGGAACTCCTCGCGGCGTCCTCCAGCGAGTTCCTGAAGCTGGGGCGCAGTCTCACCATGACTTCCACCAAGGTCGGGTCACGCGCCGCGATGGATGCGACGATGGCGTTCGCGCGGGTCAGCGGTGCGGTGGTTATTGCTGAAGGTGTCGAGAACGAATTCGTCGCCGACCTGATGAAGGCCGGCGGCATCAGGCTCGGTCAGGGATTCGGTCTCGGCAAGCCCACGATGGCCGCGGATGTCGAAGATGTCACGACGGCACTTGCCGAACGCGCTGCGCTGAGCGCCTTGCGCCCGCGGGCAGCCGCGCACTCGCTCAACTGACCGGAGCCAACTCCCTCACCCGTCTGTGGTGTGGGCGCCAGTCCCCAGGGCGACGGGCTCTTCAACTTCGGAATCGTCTGGTCCGAGTTCCTCGCGCAAAGCAGCACTCGCAAGGGCGAACTCCGCGTCGACACAGTCGATCATTCGCGCGTCTTCAGCTGCGTCTGCTGCGCGCGCGCGGGCCTGGAGCTCCCCACAACGCGCCGCCAGCGTTCCCGCTCCAAAGCTGCTCGCGCTTCCTTTGAGGCTGTGTGCGAACTTGACCATCGAGGCCTTGTCGCCGGCGGCTTGTGCCGCGCGGAGACCGTCGACGCGAGTCTGTCCGTCCTTGAGGAACAGCCGCACCAGCTTGGTGAATTCGTCGTCGCCGAGCTCGCGCAACCCTTCGACGTAGCTTTGATCCAGGAGGCCGGCGGTTGGGTGCTCCACCGCTGCCACGGCCGCGCGGTGCGAGTTCGGATCTGCCCAGAGGGCGACCATCGCGGCGAGCTTGTCGGCCTTCACCGGCTTGCTCAGGTACGCATCCATGCCGGCGGCCAGGCACTTCTCCTGGTCGCCCGCCATCGCGCCCGCGGTCATCGCAATGACGATCGTGTGCCGATCGGGACCTTCGCGCCGGCGGATCTCGCGCGTCGCTTCAAAGCCGTCCATCTCGGGCATCTGACAGTCCATCAGAACAGCGTCGTACTTGACCCGGAGCAGCGCCGCGAGCGCACCGACACCGTTGTCCGCAACGTCGACGACATGACCCATCTTTTCGAGCATGCGCACCGCGACGCGCTGGTTCACCGGGTTGTCGTCGACAACGAGAAGCCGTGATCGCATGGCTGGTTCCACCTCGGTGAACGCGTATCGGAGGCTCTCGGTGATGACCGGGTCGGCACTCTCCTGGCGATCCAGCAGGGTGGCGAGGCAGTCGTAGAGATGCGCGACACGCGCGGGCTTGGTCAGGAACGCATTGATGCCGGCGTCCTCGGCGACCTGCCGGTCACCGGGGCGCGATGAGGAAGTGAGGAGAATCAGGCCAAGGCCCTTGAAGCTGGGATCGCGGCGAATCGCTCTCGCCAGGTCGATGCCGTCCATTCCGGGCATCTGATAGTCAAGGATGGCGAGGCGAAAGGGATCTCCCGCGGAGACTCCATAGTGCAGTCCGGCAAGGGCCGTCTGGCCATTCTCGAAGCTCGCTGAACGAGCGCCCCAGACACGAAGGTTCTGCTCGAGGATCACGCGGTTGGTGCTGTTGTCGTCGACGACGAGGACGCGAATATCGTGGAGCGCGTCCCGCGACGGCGCCGCCCTGCCGGACGTGTGACTCGCGGTTTCAAGGGTGAGCGTGAACCAGAACGTGCTTCCTTTCCCCGCTTCGCTGTTGACGCCGACCTGTCCGCCCATCCGCTCGACGAGTTGCTTGCAGATCGCCAGCCCGAGGCCGGTGCCACCGAACCGTCGCGTCGTTGACGCATCGGCCTGGATGAAGCTTTCGAAAAGGCGTGCCTGCTGCGCGGCGTCGATCCCGATTCCCGTGTCGATGATCTCGAAGCGAAGCCCGACCGAGCGCTCGTGCTCCGACTCCTGGCGGACCCTGAGGATGACCTCACCCACATCGGTGAACTTGACGGCATTGCCGAGCATGTTGATGAGGATCTGACGGATCCGGCCCGGGTCACCCCGAACCCGCATGGACATCTGGGGATCGACCATGACGGCAAGCTCGAGGTCCTTCTCATCCGCTTTGGGCGCAACCACTTTGGCCGCCTCCTCCACCACAACGCGGAGGTCGAAGTCGATCACTTCGATGTCGATCTTTCCGGCTTCGATCTTCGAGAAATCGAGGATGTCGTTGATGACCGTGAGCAGTGACTCGGCCGACTGGCTGATCGCCTCTGCATACTCGCGCTGCTCGCCGTTCAGGCTCGTGGTGAACAGCAGACCCGTCATGCCGATCACTCCGTTCATCGGCGTTCGGATCTCGTGGCTCATGTTGGCAAGGAACTCCGACTTCAGCCGCGATGCCTCCATCGCCTGAGCATGCGCGACGGCGAGATCGTCCTCGATCCGCTTGCGCTCGGTGATGTCGTTGAACGTGATCACCGCGCCCGTTGCCTCCCCGGTCACGGCCGCCTCGTCGACAATCGGGAACGCCGAATACTCCGCGGGAAACGAGCTGCCGTCGCTGCGCCACATCACCTCGGTCGCCACTCGACAGCTGCCGCCCCCGTGCATCGCCTTGTAGATGGGACTGTCGATGAACGCGATCACGGAGCCGTCGGATCGGTTGTGATGGAACAGTGGGTGAGTCAGCTCGCCCATCACATCCGCGACCTCGACGCCGAGCGCCCCCGCGGCCGCCGTGTTCATGAACGTGCAGCGGCCTTCGGCATCGATCCCGTAGATGCCCTCACCTGCCGATTCCAGCAGCATGCGCAGACTGTTGGACAACCGTGTGCGCTCAACGTCCGCGGCGAGGTTGTCGCTGCGTAACTGGTCGGAAAGACTGCTGAGGCGCACCGCGCCCGCGAGCGGTGGAACGAGGATTCGCGCGCGGTCTGACTCGACGCGCGTGAACTGAATCTCGCCCGCACTGCGAAGCACCATGACTGCGCCGATGCTCTCACCGCCGCTCACCATCGGGATTGCCATCACGGGCCCGGTGCCCGTCGCATCACGGTAGTTGATGGTGTCCTCTCCCCACGGCTCAGCGCCGAGATCGCCGATGAAGATCTGGCCGCTCTGTACAGCGCGTCGGCTCGGCGAATCGCCTACCACGACCGACTCCTCGACATCCGGGTGACCGTCGACGATGCGCAGGCCACTTGGGTCCAGCAGGCTGATGACAATGCGTTCAGCGCCGAGCAGCTTCGCGACGTGCGCGAGGAGTCCTTTGTCGAGCACCTCCGATTGCTCGACGCGCCCACTGAGGCGGTCCACGGTCACGCGCTGCCATGCCGCGAGGAACTGCGCGAGCTCGTCAACCTCGTCGCGGAGCGTGATCCCGGGAGACGTCTCAACCTGCGCCACCGGCGTCGACACCCGCACGATTCGGAACCGGCGGCTCACGGGGCCGGCGGTGGCGACGAAAAGGCCAACGAGGAGCAGCGTGGCGACGGCCGAAATGGCGACGGCGACGATGATCACGGCTGAGCCTCCGTGGGCTTGAACGGCGACGGCAATGGCGCTGCAATCACGAGGTTTTCGACGCGAACATCTCGCCGCGTCTCCGGATTGCGGCGGTCACCCGGCCCACCAGGTCGCGAGGGCTGAACGGCTTGACCATGTAGTCATCCGCTTCAAGCGAGAAGGCCATGACCTTCTCGCTCGGACCGGCGTCGCCGGTGAGAATGACGATCGTCGTGCGCTGGTTGGCGGGATCGTCGCGCAGGATCCGGCACACATCGAAACCGCTGATCCCGGGAAGGTTCACATCGAGCACCAGACAGTCCGGTTTGAAGTGGCGCGCCATGGTGACCGCGTCCTCGCCGCTTGCGGCTTCGCGTACTTCGAAGCCCACGGCGGCGAGACTGGAGCGCGCGAGTTGCCGGACATCGTCGGCGTCGTCGACGACCAGGATCTTCCCGATGTGCGCACTCTCAGCGCCTTTGCGCTCGTGCTTGGTGCCCCCGACGTGCGCGTGTGCCTCTGCGAGCAGCCGCTCATCAATTGCGGATGCGGGACCAGGGCGCGCGTAGAAGAATCCCTGCGCCTCGTCACAGCCCAACGTGCGCAACCTGACGACCTGATCCGCGGTCTCGACTCCCTCCGCGACAACGCGCAGGTCGAGTGCGTGCGCCATGCCCATCACCGCCGCGACAATCGCGGTGGCCTCGAAATCGTGTCCAAGACCATCCACGAACGACTTGTCGATCTTCAACTCGTCGAGCGGGAACCGCTTGAGATATGCCAGCGACGAGAACCCGGTGCCGAAATCGTCCACGGAAATGCTCAGACCGAGTGACTTCAGCTCGCGCAGTGTCGCAATCGCAAGCTCGGCGTCCTGCATGACCATGCTTTCGGTGACCTCGAGGCACACCGTCGCGGGATCGATTCCCGACCGCCCGATGATGCCCCCGAACGTCTCCGCAAGGTCGGACTCGAATTGGCGCGGCGAGACGTTCACGGCGACCATGAGCGGCTGACCACCTGGCAACGCGGTCCGCCAACGGACGGCGTCCCGGCACACCTGCTCGAGCACCCACGCTCCGATCTGCACGATGATCCCCGACTCCTCGGCGAGCGGGATGAAGTCCAGGGGCGAGATGAGTCCGCGCTCCGGGTGCATCCAGCGAAGGAGGGCCTCGACACCGCTTGTCCTGTCCGTGACGAGCGAGACCTTGGGCTGGTACTCCACATAGAACTCGCCTCGGACCAGCGCCTGCCGGAGTGACGACTCGTTCGCGATCCTGACGAGTCGCTGCGAGTGCATCTCCCCGGTGAACATCTCGTGGCGTCCGGCGCCGCGACGCTGGGCACGTTGCATCGCCGCCTCAGCTTCGCGAATGAGCGGCTCGGCGTCGCGTCCGGGATCGCGCGTGAGCGTGATCCCGACGCATGCGGTGACGCTGAGCTCCTCTGCAGCGATGGACATCGGAGCTACCAGCGCGCCGGCAATCCTTCGGGCGATCATTCGTGCGGCAGCAGCGTCGGCCACGTCCTCACAGAGCACAAGAAAGTGGTCACCGCCGGTATGCGCCAGGAGGTCGATCGGCCGCAACTCGTTGCGACGCCGCAGCGATGATTCAAGACGGCGCGCAACCTCGGCAACAAAGGCGTCGCCGGAGTGATCACCGGAGCGGTCTCCGAGGCGCGTCGCGATGTCGGCGAAGTGATCGATGTTGATTGCCAGCACCGCGGTCCAACCGCGCAGCGACGTCACTCTCGTCAGGGCATCGCGGATGTGCATTGTGAAGAGCTCGCGGTTGGGCAGACCGGTGAGCGCGTTGTGATGGCGCTGAAAGGCAAGCTGGTCCTCGGCGAGACGTCTGTCGGTGATGTCGTGCCACACGACGATCGCGCCGAGCAGTTCGCCTGTCCCATCGAACAGCGGCTCGCCATCGATGGTCATCTTCCGGCGCTGACCAGTCTTCGAGACCATGATCATCTCGACCTCGCGAACGGTTTCACCGCGAATCGCTCGGCTCATCGGGTCTGCACCATCGGCGATACGCTCGCCGTCGAGACGGAACATCTCGCCGTATTCGGTCCACGACTCCGGCAGAACTCCGTTTGAGTCAATACCCGAGAAGACGGCCATCGCATGGTTGATCAATGTGATCCGGCCGTATGGATCGCATACTGCGACGAGGTCGCGCATGGTGCCGAATGCAGCGCGCACGAAGCGCAGATCCTCCTGCTCGAGCGCGCTCGATGACCCCTTTCTCCCTTTGGATGGGGTGACTGGCAGCCGCTCGGATCCGTCCCATTGCTTCAGAGCGACGCGCGAGGATCTCAGGTTGCTCCCCACGCGCAGGACGCACACCACGGAAGACCGGGAGGACCCTGTGTCGTCCTGCGCCCGCGGCCCGCAGCAAGCATCGCGTTCACCTCCGAACCTTCGTGCAACTGATGTCGGCGCGTCCCGACCGGTCGGAGCATAGGTGGACGATTTCCTTCGCTCCGGTTCGTAACCGAACGCATGCAGTGGACGAGCAATCTCGGAGCATCTCCCTTCGGATTACCCTTGTGCCATCGGGCACATGGCCAGTGAACGCGATGCTGCGCGCCGCCGCAGCCACACCGCGAACACCGCCATGAGGTTGTTCATTCCACTTCCGCCTCGTGCAACGTGCGCCATCGCACGATGACCAGTCGGTTCGTCAGCGCACATACGAGGCCGTTGTTCGGCACTGTGACATCCGCCATATCGCACGGCGCGTATGTGGCGATCGGCTTCCAAATCCCCTTGTCGCGACGGCAAACCCCCGCCCGGCTCGCGGCGATCAACGCGGGTCTGGCCTGACCCAGTCGGTCGCCCGACCGCGCAGAGGGGGGCCGCGTCGCACCGACTCGGATGGCTGCGGGTCGCAGGGCGGTGACGCGGTGTTCGCCAATGTGGACCGGGGCTACGCTCGGCGAGATGGTCACAGTCCTTATCACCGTGGACGGTGACCGTGCCCGCTAGCGCTCGCGAGATCCGCCACCAGCTCGGCACGTACCAGAACGCATCGGCCATCACCGGTGTCCTGCAACTCGCGATCGACACGCTCGATCTCGAGGTGGCGACGCTCCTTCGTCATGGCGAGGACGTCATCTCCCTGCACGCGCGCTCGCCGACCGGGCAGCCGGGGAGGCCACAGCCGCATCTGCGGGCGACCGATCCAGCCGCCACGCCACTCCAATGTGCGTGCATCGTCGTCCGTGCGGGCGGCATGCGCGCTCGCCGGGAGAGCAGCCTGCGCCTCGAGCGATCCGCGGACTCGCCGTTCACCGACCAGGAGCGCGCGACCGCCGCAGTGCTGGCATCGGCTGTGGTCTACACCGAGGCCGGCCTGGCGCTCCTGCAGCGCGAAGGCGGGTGGGCGCGAGCCGGGTCCGACGATCTCGAAAGCGGGCGCCTCCGGCGCAAGCTCCGCGATCGCGATGCGCTGATCGATCAGCTTTCGGGGATCCAGCGCGCGCTCTCGCAACGGGCGCCACTGCAGGACATTCTCAACACGATCGTCGACGCCGCCGCGGAGCTCATCGGGGACGAAACGGTGAACCTCCGCCTTCTCGATCCCGCCGACCCAACGCACTTGCTGCGACTCGCCGGCCGAGGGTACTCGGAGGAAGTGGAACCCTTCATGGCGCGCATCCGCACCGACGAGGGCGCTGTCGGCCGCGCATTCACCGAGGGGCGTCTCGTCGTCATCGAGGACTATCAGAACGACAAGGACCGGCTCGCGATCCTCGGAAGCGAAGGGCTCGAGGCCGCGATGTCGGCGCCGGTCGAGGAGAACGGCGTGGTGATCGGCGCGCTCACCGTCGCGACCCATCGCCGCGGCCGCACGTACAGCCTGACCGAGCAGCAGATGCTGATGACCTTCGCGGTGCACGCGAGTGTTGCGCTGACCAACGCGCGCATCGCCGACAATATGGCGCATCTCGCGTTTCACGACACTTTGACGGGTCTCCCCAACCGTGCACTGTTTGTGGATCGCGTCACGCAGGCACTTGCGCGCAGCGGACGGACCGCGCACACCACCGCGGTGCTGTTCGCGGACCTCGACAACTTCAAAGCCGTCAACGACGGTCTCGGCCACGCGGGCGGCGACGAATTGCTCATCGTGATCGCGCGCCGCATTCGCGAATCGCTGCGCCCGTCGGACAGTGCTGCTCGTTTCGGCGGCGACGAGTTCGCGATTCTGCTCGAGGACATCGGCACCGAGGAGCGCGTCATGAGCACGTGCGAGCGAATCATGGCGTCACTGGTCGCGCCGGTCGACATCCAGGGAACCACGATCGACCCCGGCGCGAGTATCGGCGTTGCGCTCAGCTACGACCACACCGCGCACGCGGATCAACTGCTGCGCAACGCGGACCTGGCGATGTACAGCGCCAAGGCGGCGGGCAAAGGCACATACCGGCTGTTCAGCACGGCGATGCAGGCGCGCGCCATCGGCAGGATGCAACTCGAGTCGGACCTCGCGCAAGCGCTCGACTGAACGAGACCGCCCGGAACCGGCAGCAAGAACTCAGCCCGCGGTGATGAGCACCACGGCGACAAGCGCGGCCCCCACACCGGCAAGTTGCGGCGCCCGCAGCCGCTCTCCGAGCACGCTCACCGAGCACAGCACCGTCGCGACCGGGTAGAGCGAGACGAGGACCGCGACGATGCTGAGCAGACCGCCGTGCACCGCGAGCAGGTACAGCGCGTTTGCGGAGACATCGAGCACGCCGGCGCCGATGATCACGAGCGGATTCGCAGCGCCAAAACTCGGCGCTCGCCGTGTCGCGCCCACCGCGGCGAGCAGCGCGACAACCGATGCAGCACGAGCGGCGACGAGTGGCCACAGGTTGGCGTCCATCGATGTCTTTGCGATGGCGACGTAGAAGAGTCCGAACCCGAGGCCGGCACCGATTGCAAGGAGCAGGGTGCCGCGGCCGAGACGCGCGGACCTGGTCCCGCCCCCGCTGAGCAGCGCAACTGCCAGGACGGCCGCGACGATGCCCGCGTACTGCAGTGTGGCCGGCCGCTCACCACTGCCCACCCCGACCGCGATCGGCACCACAACCGCCACAACCCCGGTGATCGGGGCGACGAGCGACATCGAGCCCGACGCCAGGCCGCGATACAGCATCGCAACTCCGGCAGCGCCGGCGAGTCCGGCAACAGCACCGTAGCCGAGGTCCGCTCCGCTCGGGTGGCCGCCGAGCGCGAGAGCCACCAGCAGCATGCCGGCGAGTCCGACACCCTGGGAGATGACCAGTACCGAAAGCAATGACGCAGCACGATTCGCGAGACCGCCGAGGAAATCTCCGCTGCCCCAGAGCGCTGCAGCCGCAAGCGCCAGCGCGATGCTCAGGCGGTTGTCACCGAGGCGGCGGCCTGGAGTCCGAGTTCCTCGACAGAGGCCTCGCGCATCAGGTATTTCTGCACCTTGCCGGTGACCGTCATCGGAAACGCGTCGACGAATTTCCAGTAGCGCGGGATCTTGTTGGTCGCGATCCGGCCGCGGCAGAACGCCTCGAGCGATTCCACGGTCGGTGTGGCGCCTTCCTTCGGTTTCACCCAGGCCATGACCTCTTCGCCATACCGCTCGGATGGGATCCCGATCACCTGGACGTCACTGACATCCGGGTGCGCGTAGAGGAATTCCTCCACCTCACGCGGATAGATGTTCTCCCCGCCACGGATGATCATGTCCTTGATGCGTCCGACGATGTTCACGTAACCGTCGTCGTCCATCGTGGCGAGGTCTCCGGTGTGCATCCAGTGCGCGGCATCGATTGCACCGCGGGTCGCGGCGTCGTTGTTCCAGTAGCCGAGCATGACGCTGTACCCGCGCGTGCAGAGCTCGCCGGATGCGCCGCGCTCGACAATCGCGGCGGTCTCGGGGTCGACCACCTTGACCTCCACATGCGGATGCACTCGACCCACGGTGCCCACGCGTTTATCGAGCGGGTCGTCAAGCGCACTCTGCGTGGACACGGGCGACGTCTCGGTCATGCCATAGCAGATGGTCACCTCGCGCATGTTCATGCGCGACTGCACCTTCTTCATCACCTCCACCGGGCACGGGGAACCCGCCATGATGCCGGTGCGCAGCAGGTGAAGATCGTGCGTGTCGAAGTCCGGATGATCGAGCTCGGCGATGAACATCGTGGGCACGCCGTACAGCGATGTGCAGCGCTCCTGCTCGGTCACGCGGAGTGTCGTGTCCGCATCGAACGCCTCCCCCGGCACGACGATGCATGCGCCATGCGACGTGCAGGCGAGGTTGCCGAGCACCATCCCGAAGCAGTGATAGAACGGCACCGGGATGCACACGCGATCGAGCGCGGTGTACTTGACCGCCTCGCCGATGAAGAACCCGTTGTTGAGGATGTTGTGGTGCGAGAGCGTCGCGCCCTTGGGAAACCCGGTGGTGCCGGACGTGTACTGGATGTTGATGGGATCGTCGAACTGCAGCGTCGATTCGACGGCCGCGAGCGCGCTTTCGGCAACGCCACGCCCGTCGCGGATCAGTGCGTCCCAGCCGTCCTCCAGCACGAGCGCCTCACGCAGCTCCGGACACTGTCCGCGAACCTCGGCGAGCATGCGCACGTAGTCGGTCTGACGAAAGGCCTGGGCGAGGATGAGGAATGAAACGCCGGATTGCTCGAGCGCGTATGCCAGCTCCGTCGTGCGGTACGCCGGGTTGATGTTGACGAGGATCGCCCCGATGCGCGCCGTCGCGTACTGCGTGACCACCCACTCGAATCGGTTCGGCGACCAGATGCCGACCCGATCTCCGCGTCTGACTCCACGCGCGATGAGACCGCGGGCCACGAGCGAGACGTCGTCCCAGAGCTGGCTGTATGTTGCCCGGTAACCCTGATGCGGGACAACGAGCGCTTCGGAATCCCCATGCAGCGCCACGGTTCGTCTGAGGTTCTCCCCGATCGTCTCGCCGAGAAGTGGGAGTGCGCTCGGACCCGAAGCGTAGGACAGCATGCTCATCGACCTCCTCGTCACCCGTTGTCAGCTCATGCGCGCTGCTGCGCAACGATACGCGCGACGAGCGCGACCGGCGGGGCCCTAGACCGCGATTTCCGCGACCTCGGCGACGTCGGGTGCGCCATCGGCGTCCTTGGGCGCGACATCCGTGACCGTGGCCACACCATCCGCGCTTGGCGGCTCGACGTCGTTGTGCGCGTGCAGCGTCCCGAGCTTGATCGCGAAGACGAGCCCGATCGCGGCCGCGACAAACGCTGACATCGCCCCGACACCGAGACCGATGCGCGCGCCGGCAAGCGCGACCACCCATCCGATGATCGGCCCGCCCACAGGCGTCGACCCCATGAAGGCGACTGCCCATAACGCCATGACGCGTCCGCGCATCGTTGGCGCGGCCTCCAACTGGAGCGTCGTGTTGCCGGTGGCGAGAAAGGTGACGCTGGTCCATCCCATCGCGGCGAGCGCGACAAATGCGACGGCAAGGACCGGCGAGAGCGCCGCCCACAGCATCGCCACGCCGAACGTGCAGGCCGCGATCGTCAGCGGCCGCAGGCCGGTGCGCCCCCGGGTGGCGGTGACGAGGCCGCCCGCGACAGCGCCGACCCCCATGGCGGAGGTGAGAAACCCATAGGTCGCGGCGTTGCCGCCGAAGGTCACTTTCGCGAGCACCGGCAGGGTCACCTGGAACTCGTAAGCGAGCGTGCCGACGATCGCCATCATGAGCAGCGGCACCCCGAGCCGCGGCGTGTGCGCCACGTAGCGGATTCCCTCACGCAGCTGGCCCCGCGCTCGCGCTGTCGGCGTGCTCGGCCGGAGCGCCGTCGTGTCCATCGAGACGAGCGAGTAGACGACGGCGATGAAGCTGACGGCGTTCACAAGGAAGCACACCCCGACACCGACTGTGGCAATGAGCAGACCGGCGACTGCCGGCCCGACCGCGCGAGCGGCGTTCACCATCGTCGAGTTGAGACTCACGGCATTGCGCACCTGCTCGGCGCCGACCATCTCACGCACGAACGACTGGCGGGCAGGGTTTTCGAAGCAGTTGTTGAGGCCGAGCACCACGGCGAGCACGCAGATCTCCCAGAACACCACGACGTGCGTGACGACGAGGAGTCCGAGGACAAGCGCCTGCACCCCCATCAATGTCTGGAGCGCGATCATCAGCCGGCGCTTGTCGACCCGGTCGGCGATCACACCGCCATACGGCCCGAGCAGGAGCACCGGCAGCGTCTGCAGCGCCAGCACGAAGCCGATCGCCGTCGCCGAGTGCGTGAGCGTGAACACCAGCCACGACTGCGCAACCGACTGCATCCACGTGCCGATGAGGGACGTGCTCTGACCAAAGAAGTACCGCCGGAAGTTGGGGATCGAGAGCGCGGAGAACGTCCGCCTGCTGACCGCGAGGATCCGGCTCACCCGCCGGCCATCCGTGCGGCCGGCGTGTGCTCCAGCATGCGTTCGGCGAGCGCCTCCAGGATCGGGACCGCGGCGGCCAGCGTCTGCCGGTCCACGTCATCAAGATCGCTGAGGAGGCGTGACAGCGAGTCGTTGCGCTCCGATCGGATGCGCTCGAGGAGCCTGCGTCCCTTCGCCGTGATCTCAACGCGGCAGACCCGCCGATCGCCTTCCGCCACCAGGCGGCGCATCAACCCCGCCACCTCGAGCTTTGGGATGAGCCGGGAGAGCATGGTCGGGTTCAGACCCGCGTATCCAGCGAGGTCCGAGAGGCGCAACGGTCCGTGGCGATCGATGGCGACCAGCAGGTCCACCTCGGTCGTGGTCATCGTGCCTGCGGCCGCTGTGGGTCGCAGCCGTCGCGAGACGCGCGCGATCGCGATGCGGAGGCGTGCCGTGTTCAGGTCCGACCCCTCGCCCACCGCGTTCGCAGGCCTCGCGAGCATCACCGTCTTTGCCATGTGCCCTTGTCGACTCCTGCCTGCAAGATACTTGTTTGCTGGCAAGCATCATACCGCGGCGGGGCGCGGCGGCGCCGAATCAGGAGCGCTCGGGTGAGCCCGTACCAGGGCTCGCGGATCAGGCTACGTGGTCTCTCGGATCAGGCCGGCGAGCGTGCGAACCCCTTCCGCAAGCGTTTGCTCATCAGATCCGCCGAACCCGAGGATCAGACCCGATCGCGCGGGTGTTCCCGCATAGAGTGCCGACAGCGATGCGGGATACAAGCCATGCTGTGCGGCGCGGCGCGCGAGCGCGCGATCGTCGATCGTGTCATCCAGGAACGTCAGCAGATGGAGCCCGGCGTCGGTGTTGTCGATGGTCATGACATCGGCGGCGTGCTCGCGAACGGCCGCGATGACCGCGTCCCGCCGGCGCAGGTACACCGTGCGCATACGTCGCAGGTGCCGCGCGAAGTGTCCCTCGTTGAGAAAGTCCGCGAGTACGAGTTGATAGAGCAAGGGCGAGCACAGATCGAGGGTTTCGCGCGTTCGCACGAAACGCGTGATCAACTCATGCGGCACCACCAGGTACCCGAGGCGCAGTGCGGGAAAGAGCACCTTGCTGAAGGTGCCGAGGTAGATGACGCGATCATTGGAGTCCATCCCCTGCAGCGCACCGAGGGTCCGGCTCGAGTATCGAAACTCGCTGTCATAGTCGTCCTCGAGGATCCACGAGTCGTTGCGTTCTGCCCAGCCCAGAAGCTCGAGCCGTCGAGACACACCAAGTGAGACACCGAGGGGATACTGGTGCGACGGCGTGACGTACACGAGTTTCGCCTGCGCGCCGACCTGGGTCAGCGCAGCAACGTCGATGCCCTCCTTGTCGACGGGGATCGGGACGACACTTCTTCCATACACGGCCAGTGCTTGCCGTGCTCCGCGATATCCCGGCTCCTCCATGCACGCGACCGATTCCGCGGTGGTAAGCGCCATGGCCGCAACACGCAGGCCGAGCTGCGAGCCGGAGACGATGATCACCTGCTCCGGATCGCAGTCGACGGCTCGGGCCGTGCGCAGGTACGCCGCGATTGCGTCACGAAGCGGCGCATACCCCGCTGGATCACCGTATGCGAGCAGGTCATCGCTGAGCTGCGCGGCATGCCTGCGAATCAGCCGTGCAAATGTCTCATGCGGAAAGTGGTCGAGCGCGGGGAGGCTCTTGAAGGTTCCGGAGCCATCGTCGCGGCGGCTGCGAATCGCGCCGGGCGCGAGGGCAAGCACTCGCCGGGGACGCGCCGGGATCGGCGACGGCAAGCGCATCGGCCTCGCGACCTCATCCGGGATGCAATCGCGGACGTACGTCCCGGAACCGACCTTGCCTTCGAGATAGCCTTCGTGCAGCAGTTGCTCGAACGCGTTGAGGACAGGAAGACGCGAGATCCGGAGCTCGGCGGCGAGCGTGCGCGTGGACGGGAGGCGTTGTCCAGGTCCAAGCCGGCCGGACAGAATGGCGGTGCGATAGCCCTCATAGATCTGTGTGTAGAAGGGAATTCCCGACGCGCGATCGAATGGGATGTACGGCGTGAGCCCTGCTGTGGGGGCCGCCTTCATCGACACGACAACCTGGAGTGCCTGGCCGCCGGGGACCAAGAAGGCGATACCTGCATCGTCTCGGGGCAGAGACTGACGTCACGCCGGCGGCCAAGCGTTATCAGCGTGATGTGTGCACGGCGAAAACGCGAGTACCACTTCCGCACGTCTCGCCCACGCCATTCGCGTGTGCCATTTCGTGCATGCCCCATCGTCCCATTCTGTGCGTTTGCTGGGAGATACTCATCACCCAACAGAGTGATCTTTTGCATATCCATGTCAGTCCACTTCGTCTGACACCGATGCACACGGAGTTTGTTCGCGCAGCGCGATTTGTCGCGATAACCGTTCCTGCGTACCACTTTTCTCTGAATGACGCAGACCATTCCGCGCCGATGCGTGAATTGCTCGTTCCCCCACTGGAGTGAATTAAGCGCACGACACTCGTTTCACACGGAGGCGTTTCGTATCGTCATTCGCACCATCAGTCACTCGATGTATCGAGGAGGTACGCATGACGTTAAGACACGTCTGGGAACGGAGAACCATCGTGGCTGTCGTCGGACTCGGCGCTGTCGTGCTCGCGGCATGCGGCGGTACCAGCAACGCCACCGGTCCCGCCGTCACCAAGACGACGGCGACGTTCGCTGAGGGCCCGGGGTCCCAGCCCAACTACATCTTTCCGCTCGCTTCGCTGGCGTACTTCAGCGTTTCGAACCTCAGCCAGTTCCAGTACCTCATGTACCGGCCGCTGTACTGGTTCGGCGACAACGGCCAGGTCCAGCTGAACACCAGCCTGAGCCTCGCCGATACGCCCGTGTACTCCGCGGACGGCAA
>JBEKKP010000003.1:0-81495 GCA_050010655.1 Candidatus Dormibacteria bacterium | reverse complement strand
CAACCACGGAACGAGCACGAGCATCAGCATCGCGCCATGTGCCTTGCCTCGCCAGAGCATCGCCAGCAGGTATGCCGCGGTGAGCACCGTGAGCGTCGCACTGATGTATCCCGCCGAGCCCGGCTGCCACGTGGTGAAGACGAGGCCGATTGCGGCCAGGACGCAGGACTGAAACGTCGCCGATCCGGCAACATTGCCGAACGCGAGCGCGTCATCGTTCGTGCGCACCCAGAGCACGCTGTTGAGCGTTTCCGGGAGTTCCGTGGCGATGGGCACGATGACCAGCGACAGCACGAGAATCGGAATTTCCAATGCGGATGCGGTGCGATCGAGCGCTGTCACGAAGAGTTGCGAGCCAAGGACGAGAAGCGCAACGGCAATAACGAGTTGCACGGTCACCAGCAGGGGGTGCGGCTCACCGGGCCGCCACCGGACGATGTGCAGCGGCTCCGGGCTCTCGCCGGCGGCGGCGCTGCCACGAAGCGTCGCGACCACGTACACGGCATAGGTGAGGAGCAGGAGCGCGCCGACCGCGATGCGCGCACCGCTCGGCAGCAGGCTGGACAGCACTGCGACGGTGAATGCTCCGAGGAAAACGCCCAGGTCTCGCCGCGCCTGCGAAGGGTTGACCACGAGCTTGCGTGCCCCGCCGCGAACCACGACGGCGACACCGGTAAATCCCGCACCGAGCGTGAGCAGCAGAAACGGCGACCCGAGCACGGCTCCGGTGGCGACGAGGTTGGCGCCCTTGGAATGCGTTGCCAGCGCGACGATCGGCACGACTGTTTCCGGCAGCGATGTCCCCAGCGCGGCGAGCAGACTCCCGGTCGCTCCCGTGCCGAGGTTGAGCAGATAACCGGCCCACTCGATCGCATTGGTGAACAGCTCGGACGCCACCACCACGAGGACCAAGCTTGCTATGAAGAGTAGCGCCGTAATCATCGCCGCCCTAAGAGCCGATCGATTGGCGTGTGCAACCACGCAGTCGCAAAGCCCAGCACATGACGGATCGTGACCGGCTGCACGCGATGCACCGGTGCGCCGCCGGCGGCGACGTCCACCGCATCGCGCACGCGCTCGCGGATCCACGGAAACACCGTGCGCGGCAGGTGGTCGGGCGTTGCCATCCGGAGCGCCCATGCCTCGAGGCTGCGCCGCGGTGCGCCTCCGATCACCTCGCCGAGGAAGACGACGTCGCCGGCCGAGCGCAGGCCTTTCCACGAGTACACACCGACGATGCCGGCGATGCGCACCTTGTAGCCGCATTCCTCCTCCGTCTCGCGCGCTGCAGTCACCGCCGGATCCTCATCGGGTTCGCAATGGCCGCCCGGGAGTTCCCAACCGGCGGGCCACGGGCGGAACTGGAGAAGCACCCGGCCGCGCTCGACGATCGCCACCTGGGCGCCCTCGACCGTCCACTCCACGCCGTCGATCATCACCGAGCTCATGAGATGAGGTGCAACACGTTCGGCAGCCCCAGGAAAATCGGATGCACGCCGGGGACGATCAAATGCTCGAACACCAGCGTCGACGTGCCGACCGTCATCGAATTGACGATGTCCACGTTGCCATGAGTCAGTGGCGGCGGGAGCAGCGCAGCCAGCGCGGCGACCGCGTAGAGCACGTAGCGATACTGCTCGAGGTACAGGAACACTCGTGGTGCGACGCTGAACGCGAGGCTGCGAATCACCGCGTACCCGTCAAGGCCTGGAATCGGGAGCGCGTTGAACACGAAGAGCGCGATGTTGACGAGAAATCCCTGCAGGAGCACGCCCAGGATCACCCCCTGCAGCGTGAACTGGGCGAGGGTGTCGAATCCCCCGGCGTCCACTCCAGAGCCGAGCAGTTCGACTCGCAACGCCCCGGCGAAGATTGTGGCGACGACGAGGTGAGCCAGGGGTCCGGCCGCAGCGACGGACGCGCGCTGCTTCCCTTCGCGTAGATACAACGGATCGAGCGGCACCGGCCGGCCCCACCCGACTCCGGCCAGCAGCAGCGCGAAACAGCCGAAGGGATCAAGGTTTTTGCGCGGGTCGAGGGTCATGCGACCGTCGCGGCGCGGCGTCGGGTCCCCGCAGCGCAGTGCGATCGCGGCGTGCGAGAGCTCGTGGATGACCGATCCGAAAACGAAGCCTGGCAGTGTGTAGAGGACGATCGCCAGGTAGGTACCGGGGCTGATCACCCGGCGCCGGCTACTCGAGCTCGACCCGCGACGGCCGCCGCGAGCGCTCCGATCCGCTCCGTGCTCGTTTTCGGCCGCGTGTTTTCGGCTCGTCAGGATCCGGCTGCTGCGTGTGGTGATCGATGATCGCCGCGAGTGCGAGCAACAGCTCGCGCTGCGCGATGAGCAGGTGCCGCTGTGCGTCAGGTGGCACGAGATCGCCGAACGATGAACCGAGGAGTCGCGACGCCTCATCGACGAGGCGTGTCGCCTGTGTCCAGACGGCGTCGGTCGTCATGGCTTGCGATCCGCGAAGGTCACGCAGAGCATCCCCTCATCGAGGCGCCCTTTGGTCACACGCTTGCCATTGAGCACGCGTGGCAGGGAAATCTCGCGCTTGTATGGTCCGACGCTGACAAAGAGCTCGCCCTCGCGATGCTTGATGTCCACATCCTCCTTGCCGACGAAGGGAAGGTGGAGTTGCAGCTCGTACGTGTTGCCGACCTTGCGGATGCGCTGCGGGACCGAGTGATAGAAGATTTGCGACGGGTCGCGGTCGCCATAAATCGACTCGCCCATCTCCGCAAGCGAGTCGAGGCCGACGATCTCGTGGTCGAACAGCTTGGTCTGCAACGTCGGAATCGGCGAGAAGGCCGTGTCGACCATCACCGCATATCGTTGCTGTGCCTCGCGCCACGAGTCGAAATAACTATCGGTGACCTCCGGGGGGAGCACACGGTTCACCACCACGAGGTCCGTCAGATAGTCGTAGAGGCTCAGGTACGTGAACGCCCGCTGCGCTTCCTTCACGACCATTTTCTCGAGGTTGAGCACGATCCGCGTGGTGCACACCTTGGGGTCGCCGAGGATCTTCTTCATCCCCTCGAGGTCGATCAGAAGATCCTTGACGTTGCTGAAGATCTCGTCGCTCGGCAGCGGGATGTTGATGAACGGTTGCATGACCGGGCGCGCAACCTTGTTCATCATCCGGTGGATCGGGAAGATGCGGTCCAGGTACCATTTGGCGACGTCCGGAAACGCGAGGAGCTGGAGCGTCTCGCCGGTGGGAGCGCAGTCCACGATCAGCACGTCGAACTTGCCTTCGCGTTTGTGCTTCTTGATCCACATGAGGCTCGCGACCTCCTCCATTCCTGGAGGTGAGGCCATTTCCTCGGCAACGATGTCGTCGACACCCTGCGACGCGAACAGCGACGTCAGGTAGATGTGGATGCGGTCCCAGTGCTCCTCGAGCTCATGGAGCGCATTGACCTCCTGTCCCCAGAGATTCGGCGCAAGCTCCGTCGGCTGATCACCGATCTCCTGGTCGACGCTGTCGCCCAGGCTGTGCGCGGCGTCGGTGCTGATGACAAGGGTTTTGTAGCCGAGGCTCGCGCACTTGACCGCAGTTGCGGCGGCGACCGTCGTTTTTCCAACGCCTCCCTTGCCCGTGTAGAGGATTACTCGCATGCGCGCGTCTCGGTGCTCACGGGTTGATGCGTGTCACCACCACCGCAGCGATGAGGATGAGGACGACCATGAGCGAGGCCATGATCGCAACGCGCCGAAGGTCGCGAGGCACGTAGGGGACACGATCG
This sequence comes from Candidatus Dormibacteria bacterium, assembly GCA_050010655.1. Lineage (GTDB taxonomy): Bacteria > Chloroflexota > Dormibacteria > Aeolococcales > Aeolococcaceae > Palsa-851. The sequence goes on along the minus strand of JBEKKP010000003.1, from coordinate 77,739 downwards.
AACGGGATGGCAGCGTCCTCGCTGTCGAGCGGCTGGAACAACGCCGCGGCGCTCATCTGGCCGCGGGGCGCGCGAGGCTGGAGTGCGGGGTTGACTCGCTGCACGCGCCGGCGCGCCGACGAGTCGGTGGCGACTGCCGCGACTGCCTCTTCGGGCTCCTCGTCGACTGGCTCCGACTCGATGTCGAGTTCGTCACCCGCGAGGGGAAGGACGGTCTCGGGCAGCACCCGGGTTTGCACTGGGCGCGCGACTGCGGACGCCGGCGCCATGGCCGGGCGTGTCGTCGCGCCGGGTGTGGACGGGGCCGGTGCGCCCGGACGCCGCGTGGCCGCCCGTTGTTTCTGCTTGCGGGTCTTCTTCGCCATGAGCCTCGAAGCGTATCAGGGGGGTGCTTGGCCGACCCGAGGTTGCAGAACTCCGAGGCACCTTCACGTGAGGCAGGCAGCGGGCCTCCGGATGAGAGGGGCCACGATTTGGAGCCATGGCCTGAGCGGTGGGAGAGCCCGGTGCCCGCTGCCTGACGAGCCGTGAACGTAAGGGGTGCAGCCCTACATCTTGTGGCCTGCGCGGAACGCTAGCACATCATGCGGGGGTCTTCAATGCGCTAGCGTACCGACGCGCTGTGGGCCGGGTGTTGGTCCTGGGGCGGTCGTTAGGATCGGCGCATGAGTTGGGACGAGGAATACGCGACTCGCTACGACGAGTGGTCGGCGCACATGACTGAGGACGTGCCGTTCTACGTCGCACTCGCGCGCGAAGCGGCCGGCCCTGTTGTTGAACTGGCCGTTGGCAACGGGCGTGTCGCAGTACCGGTGGCGCTTGCCCTTGGGAGGACCGTGATCGGGATCGACACGTCTCCGGCGATGCTTGCTCAGGCACGCGAGCGAGCCGCTGACGCCGGCGTGGACCTCGATCTGCGCCTCGGCGACATGCGGGAGTTCTCGCTCAGTGAGCCTGCCGCGCTCATCTATTGCCCGTTTCGGGCGTTGCTGCATCTGCCCACCTGGAGCGACCGGCGGCGCACTTTCGAGCGCGTGGCCGCCTCGCTGCAGCCTGGCGGGCGATTTGCGTGGAATGCGTTCGTCTTCGACCACGTGCTCGCGTCCGGCTTTGACGGGCGGCGCCAGGAATCGCCGATTCCGCACACGATCAACTATGTGGTGGGCGACGGCAGGGTCGATCTCACGCTCGACAGCGGTGCCTCCAGTTCGCTGTGGTGGGCGACGAAGAACGAGTGGCTGGGCCTCATCGACGTGGCGGGCTTCGAACTTGAGGCCGTCTACGGTGATTTCGACCGCACGCCGGTTGGCGACGAGAGCCGCGAGTACGTGTTCGTGGTGAGGCGCTGACCAAAGCTCCTCGTTTGACTCCTCGGACCCGATAACAAGCGCCGCGAGCGCGTCTTCGCCTTCGCCGCGAGGCGCTGAACGGAGCTCCAGGGAGAGTTCCGATGGCCTAGGTGATGCGAACATTCGTTCGTGTATACTACAAAAATGTGTAATGCCGAAGCGGGTATCGAGAGCCCCCTCGAGGCGCTTTTGGGAGGCATTCAGCGCTTCGTCACCGCACCGGGTCCGGAGCTCACCCCATCGGAGCTTGGAGACCACCTGATCCGGCTCCGGCACGGCATTGATCTCCTCGAACTCGACTTCGCGAGCTCGGCCGCGACCTTCGCCGGGACCGATGAGTACGAGAACCAGGGCTCGGTCTCTCCGTATGACTGGATTCGCCACAACTGCCACATGACTGCGCAAGCTGCTTCTCGGGCCGTCACGGCGGGCGAGCAGTTCGGTCGACTCCTCGGCAGCGCCGCTGCCCTTGACGCCGGGGAGATCGGGTACGCGCACTTCTCGCTGCTGGCCGGGGTTGCCCGTGCGCTCAGCACCAAGCTCGTGGCCGTGGGCCCGAAGGTTGGAATTGACGGCACGGAAGGGGATGACGATGCGACGGCGGATGAGTCGGCGACGCCAGCCGAGTCAGCGGCGCCGGTCCCGCCACCGCCATTTGACGAGCTCCCGCTTCTTGAGCTCGCTCGCCAGCACTCCGTCGGACGCTTCGGGCATGACTGCATCCATGCTCGCCACGCCTACGATGCCGCCGCCGTCCTGGATGAGCATCTGCACGAGGCTGAGCACAATCGCTTTGAGTTCATTCCGTGCGCGAACGGCTCCCTGGCAGTGCGAGGCCTGTTCGATCCCGTCGCCGCGGCCACGCTCAAGACCGCCGTTTTGCCGCTTGCTCGACGCACCGGTGCGAGTGACGGTCGCTCGCTCCAACGCCGGCTCGCCGACGCCCTTGTGGAGGTGGCGTCCCACGCGCTGGACATCGGAGCGGTCCCCGGTGGTGGCGGGACAAGAGCCCATCTCCAACTCACCGCGTCAATCGAGACGGTGATGGCGCTGGACGGGGCCCCTGGTGGCGAGCTCGAGCACGCCGGCGCAGTTCCCGCTGCCACGGTGCAGCGACTTGCCTGTGATGCTCGGGTCCGGCGGATCCTTCTCGGACCCAAGTCGGCGGTGATCGACGTCGGCCGCGCCCGTCGCCTCCCCAGCGATGCCACCCGAGACGCGCTGCGCGCCCGCGCCGGAGGCTGCGAATGGCCGAAATGTGATCGCCCCGTCGCGTACACCAATGCGCATCACCTCGTGCACTGGGCTCAGGGCGGCGCGACCGACATGGACAATCTCGTCCTCCTTTGCTATCGCCACCACTGGCTGATCCATGAAGGTGGCTGGCAGCTGGCCCGGGACGAGAGCGGACGCATGCTTGCCATCGCGCCCACCCCGATATTTCGCACCTGGACACGCGCGCCCGACATCACTACTCCGTAGAGCTTGGCGGCCTACCTAGAGGGTGTCGGGCCGGACTTCAGAGCAGGCGAGTTAGCCACCCAGTCCGTCAGTCGGTCCCGCCATCCCTTTCGAGAGCACCCCTGAACCCCGCCGCAAGCGCCGCGACCACCTCCGCGCGCGTGACCTGACGCCCGAGCAGCTCGCGCACCCCCACCCCACCGAGCGTCGGAGCCGCATCCTCGCGAAGGTACGCCGCAGCGCGCGGTGGCTCGAGTAGCACCGATCCGTGTTGCAGCAGCGCACCAGCGCGACGCGCCTGCGCGCTCCCGACCACCTTGCGACCGCGATCGTCGAGCAATTCGTGAGCGGCAGGCCGGGCGAAACAGTCGGCCACCAAAGCACCTTCGCGCGCGTCGCGGCGGAGGTTGGCGGGCATCGCCCGTGGCGTCGTATACACGCCGAGCAATTCCAGTCCCACCGCCACCGCGTCGTGGATTCGGGAGCACGACTCCAAGACGCGACCGCCGAAAACGGGATCCGTCGCCCTGCACACCACCGAGTACGTCACTTCCTGGTCGTGTAGCACGGCGCGGCCGCCACTCGGACGCCGGACGATGTCGACGCCATCACGTTCGCACGCCTCGAGATTCACGTCGTCGATGGACTGCATCCGACCGAGACTCAGGCATGCCGGACTGAACGCATAGAGGCGCACCGCGCCCGCTATCTCCCCGCGGGCGCAGGCGCCGAGTAGCGCCAGGTCGCGAGCCATGTTCTCCTCGCCCGGCGCCGGCTCGTCGATGAGCAGTTCGAGTCGCTCTCCGGTTGCGCGGATCACAGCGTCAGATGTTGAACCGCACATGGATGACATCGCCATCACGCATCACGTAGTCCCGACCCTCCAATCGTTGCTTCCCACGCTCACGCAACACCGCGTACGAGCCGGCGTCGAGTAACTCCTCCGCATCCGTGACTTCGGCGCGAATGAAACCGCGTGCGATATCGGTATGGATGCTCGCGGCCGCGTCGAGCGCCGTCTCGCCCTCGCGAAGATTCCACGCGCGCACCTCGGTGTCGCCGGCGGTGAAAAACGTAATCAGCCGCAGCAAGCGGTACGCGCTGCGGGCAACGCGGTAAAGGCCCGGCTCCTCGAGACCGAGATCCGACAGAAATCCCGCGCGATCGGCCGGATCGAGCTCCGCGATGTCGTTCTCGATGCGGGCGGAGACGGCGATCACATCACCACCTGCAAGCGAAGCTCGCTCGACGATCTCCTGTGGCACGGGCTCCCGTGCGGCGGACTCGGCGACGTTGACAACGACCATAAGGGGCTTGCCGGTGAGCAACCAGAACTCACGCAACATCTCCCGCTCCTCGGCGTTGAGCGACATCGTCCGCACCGGCTTGCCCTGGTCGAGGTGCTCCTGCACACGGCGCAGGAGCGCGATCATCTCCGGCTCCTTCTCCTTCTGCAGACGCGATGATTTCTCGGTGCGCTCGAGTCGCTTCGTGATCGTCTCGAGGTCCGCGAGCTGCAACTCGAGCTCGAGCACATCGATGTCACGGACGGGATCGACACCGCCTTCGACGTGCGTCACGTCCGGATCCTCGAATGCGCGAACGACCAACGCAGTGGCGTCCGCCTCACGGATGTGCCCGAGAAAGCGGTTGCCGAGTCCCTCGCCGCGACTCGCGCCGCGCACGAGTCCCGCGATATCGGTGAACGTCACCGTCGCCGGAATAACCTTCGGCGGCTGGAACAATGCCGCAAGGCGGTCGAGCCGCGAGTCCGGAACCGGCACGACACCGGTATTCGGCTCGATGGTCGTGAACGGATAGTTGCCGACCGCCGCGCCGGCCTGAGTCATAGCGTTGAAAAGCGTCGACTTCCCGGCGTTTGGCAGTCCGACGATGCCAACACTGAGGCTCAAATCCTTTCCAGTTCGAAAGCGGTGTGCAGCGCACGCACGGCATCACGAACGCGCGGACGATCGATGATGCAGGTGACGTGGATCTCGCTCGTGGCGATCATCTGGATGTTGATCCCGGAGTCGGCGAGCGCACGAAAGATCTTTGCGTAGATACCAGGTGTTCCCTTGAGTCCACTGCCGATGACGGTCACCTTGGCAACGCCTGCCGTCGCGGTGTACCCATGCGCGTTGACGCTCTTCGCCACTGCCGGGAGCATCCGCCGCGCTTTGGGCAAATTCGACTCGGCGATGGTGAAGCTCAGGTCGGTGGTGCCGTCGTGGCTCACGTTCTGGAGCACGATGTCGATGTCGATTCCGGCGTCACCAAACGGACCGAAGATCGCTGCCGCCACGCCCGGGTTGTCCGGGACGCGGAGGATCGTGACCTTGGCCACATCGGTCTCATGCGCGATGGCGCGCACCTTCTGACGTATTTCCATCTTGTTCTGCTTCGCGATGATTGTCCCCGGTTCGTTGTCGAACGTGGATCGCACCCGGATCTCCATCGAGTAAGCCTCACCGATCTCGACGGCGCGTGGATGCATCACCCGGGCTCCTGCGGAGGCGAGCTCGAGCATCTCGTCGTAGTCGATCGCCGGGATGACCCGGGCGTCGGGGACGATGCGCGGGTCGGCGGTGTGCACGCCGGGGACGTCGGTGAAGATCTCGCAGCGGTCGGCATGGATGGCCACCGCAAGCGCGACCGCAGTCGTATCCGAGCCGCCGCGGCCGAGCGTCGTGACGTCCATGTCCTCGGTCGCGCCCTGAAATCCGGCCACCACCACGACGTTGCCGCGCCCGAGCTCGTCCAGCACGCGCTGGGGGACGATGTCGACGATGCGAGCCGTTCGATGGGCGCGGCTCGTGCGAATACCGGCCTGCGCGCCGGTGAGTGAGATCGCCGGCGTGCCGGCGGCGTGCAGCGCCATCGCGAGGAGCGGTGCAGTGATCGTCTCGCCGCTGCTCAACAGCATGTCCATCTCCCGCGACGGCGGATCGCCGGTGACTCTGTGGGCGAGAGCGATCAACTCATCGGTGGTGTCACCCATTGCGCTCACCACCACGACGACTTCGGTGCCTTCATCCATCGACTCACGGATGCGGCGCGCGACGCGGCGCAACTTCATCGGCGTTGCGACGCTCGATCCTCCGTACTTCTGAACGAGGCGGGTCACGCCGATGCGCCCGTGAATGGACCGTCGCAGTCCCTCGCTCGCAACGCTGTCGTCCCTGGACGCCGCGTCACGCCGACACGTCCACGCGGGTGCCGTAGTTGCGCGGCGGCAGCACCATCGTCTGGCCGGCGACCCCGGCACCAGCTCCGGCCTCTGCCATCGCCGCAACGATTGGTGCGGGGTCGAGCGGTGTCAGCGCAAGGACCGACGGTCCGGCGCCCGCAAGCGCAGCACCCGAAGCGCCGGCGACGATCGCGGCGTTGACGACTTCCTCGGCTCCGGGCATCAGGGCGAAGCGGGCGTCCTGGTGCCAGCGATCCTGCATCGCAACCCGGAGCCCCGCGTGGTCGCCGGTGGCAAGAGCGCGAACCAGGAGTGCGCAGCGGCTTGCATTGAAGATCGCGTCGGCCCTGCTGAAGGAGGTCGGAACCACCCGGCGAGCTTCGGTTGTGGTGAACGGAATATCGGGGATGAACAGCACCGCCCGAAGTTCGTCGGAGACGGCCATCTGGACGGCGGCCACACCCGGCGCGCAGATCGCGAGTCCGCCGAGCAACGCAGCGGCCGCGTTATCGCGATGGCCTTCGAGTGCCGTGACGCGGTCGAGCACGGCATCCTCGTCCCACGGCGCCTGGTGCAGAGCTGTGGCGACGAGCACTCCGGCCAGCGCCGCGGCCGCGCTGGACCCCATGCCGCGCCCGATGGGGATCCGGTTCACGCAAGTGAAGTGGACCCCGCCGGACGGGACGCCGAGCTCCACGCACGACTTCGTATAGGCGACCGTGACCAGGTTGTGCGCCGGGTCATTGAGCGCGAGCGTCGCGTCGGGACCGGCGTCGATGCTCAACGCGCCTGGTCGCTGCTCGGCGCGAATGTCGTTCTGAAGCTGCAGCGCCATTGCGAGGATGTCGAACCCCGGGCCAAGGTTGGCGACACTGGCGGGAACCGCGACACGGACGCGCACGCCGCCCTTAGACCTCGATCGCGTGCGCCAGGGCGCTCGCATCCGGAGGGATCTCGAGAATCGGAGCGAACGCTGGCTCCACCGCGCCCGGATCCTTCAAACCGTTGCCCGTCAGCACGCAGACGGCATGGGTACCGCGCGCGACGACTCCGTCCGCAATTGCACGCTCAAGCACGGCCAGGGCGGCGGCCGAGGCGGGCTCGCAGAAGATCCCCTCGAGCCGGGCAAGACGGCGCTGCGCATCGAGGATTGCATCGTCGTCGACCGCCGCGATCAGCCCCTCGGACTGATCCCGCGCCTCGACGGCCCCGTTCCAGGAAGCCGGATTGCCGATTCGAATCGCGGTCGCGACCGTCTGCGGGTCGCCGACCGGGTGTCCCAGTACGAGAGGGGCGGCCCCCGATGCCTGTCCGCCGATCATGCGAGGCAGGCGGCTCGCTCTCCCGTCGCGGTGCTCCTCACGGAAACCACGCCAGTACGCCGTGATGTTGCCGGCGTTGCCGACAGGAAGCGCCAGGACGTCCGGGGCGTCGCCGAGCTCCTCGACGATCTCGAAGGCCGCAGTCTTCTGGCCTTCGATCCGGTATGGGTTCACGCTGTTGACGAGCGTCACCGGGTGGCTCTCGCAGAGCTCGCGCACGATCCGCAGCGCAACGTCGAATCCGCCCTGGACGCTCACGACGGTCGCGCCGTGCACGCGGGCCTGGACAAGCTTGCCCGACGCGATATGGCCATGCGGCACCACGACGACCGTGCGCAGGCCGAATCTCGCGCCGTACGCCGCAGCCGAGGCGCTGGTATTCCCCGTCGACGCGCAGATGATCGCCCGGCTCCCTGCGTGGAGCGCTGCAGCAACGGCGACGACCATGCCCCGGTCCTTGAACGAGCCGGTCGGGTTCAGCCCTTCGAGCTTGAAGTGCAGCGAAGCCAGTCCCAGTGACGGGCCGATGGTCAGCGACTCCACGCACGGCGTGCCGCCTTCCCCGAGGCTGATGCTCGGAGCCTGTGGCGAGAGCGCGAGGCGTTCCCCAAAGCGGGCGATCACGCCCTGAGTACGCAGGGTCACGTCGCCGCCGGAGCCTCGACCCGATCGAGGGCGCCGAGAATATCGTCCACCGATGTGAGTGTGTCAAGGGTCTCCATCGCTCGATCGTGAACCGCCCGCGGCGCGAGCCCGGTGAGCACGATGAGCTCCGAGCCGGGAAGGTCGACGGCGGCATCGACGGCGAGCCCGCGGTCCTCCAGTGCCTGGAGCACGAGGGCTCGCGCCTCGGTCTCGCTCGAGAGGCGAACGCGCACATACCCGGCGACCTCGACGTCCTCGGGGCTCATCACCGCCGGGTCGACGCGGGCGGCGACGTTCTGCACCGGCCGGTCCCCCTTGTCCCGTACTGCTGTTACAACGTCGCTCACCACCGCGCTCGCGGTTGAATCGCCGCCGGCGCCGAGGCCGCGAAGCATCACGGTTCCCGCGAGGTCGCTCGAGATGATGACAGCATTGTCTGCATCATCGACATCGTGGAGGAGGTGTCCGGGACCCACTGCAGTCGGACGCACGCGAAGGTGGAACGTGTCGCCGGGTCCGTGCTCGGCGTGCGCAAGCAGACGAACGCGATAGCCCAGTTGCGCAAGGGCCGCGACATCGGTGCCGGACACATCGCCAATGCCCACACGGTCGACGGCATCGGGCGTCACAGACACGCCAAACGCAAGCCACACGAGGATCACGAGCTTTTGCACCGCGTCCCACCCGTCAACGTCGAGCGATGGATCGGCCTCGGCAAAACCACGGCGCTGGGCGTCGGCGAGGGCACCCGCGAAGCTCACACCCGCGCCCCGCATCTGGGTGAGGATCACGTTGGTGGTGCCGTTGATGACGCAGTCGAGTGCGCCGATGCGGTCCCCGAGCAGGCTCGTTCGGAGCAACGCGATGATCGGCAACCCGGCGCCCACACTTCCCTCGAAGTACAGTCTCGCGTGGTGCTCCGACGCGAGCGCCGTGAGTCGCGGGCCCGATGCCGCGATGACGGCTTTGTTTGCCGTCACCACCGTCTTGCCGGCGCGCAGAGCCGATTCGATCAGCGCCGTCGCCGGATCGAGGCCACCCATCACCTCGACCACGATCGCCACCGCCGGGTCGTTCACCACCGCCATGGGATCGTCGACGAGGCGTACGTTCTTCAGATCGATGTCGCGCGAGCGTGCGACGTCGCGCACCGCCACGACACGCAGCACCGGCGTCGCGCCGGCGCGCTCGCCGAGCAACTCCCACTGTTCGATGAGCCGTCGCGCGACGGCAACACCAACCGTGCCGAGACCAAGTAATCCAACGCCCACCGATTCCATTGCTGGGACAGTCTATGGGGGCCTAGATGATGTGGCGTCTCCAGGCAAGCAACACAGCTGCCGCGCGGTCCTTGCATCCGAGCTTCTCGAGGATGTTGCTCACGTGCGTCTTCACGGTGTTCTCGCTCAGAAAGAGGAGGACCGCGATCTCCGCGTTGTTCTTGCCGTCCGCCATGAGCCGCAGCACGTCACGCTCGCGGCGGGTGATCGAGGGCATGTTCTCGGCCGCGGCGCTGACCAGCTGCGGGTCCAGGAGCGACTCGCCCGCGGCCACAGCCCGGATGGCACCGGCAAGCTCCTCGCGCGTGGCGTCCTTCAGCAGGTAGCCGAGAGCGCCGGCCTTGAGCGAAGGAAAGATGTAGTCCTCGTTGCGATAGGTGGTGAGGACGATGACGCGGGCTTCGGGGTCGCGCGCGCGAATTTTGCGGAGCGCCTCGATGCCGTCCATGACGGGCATCTGGACGTCGAGAAGGATCACGTCGGGGTGCGTCCGCCGGGCTTGCTCAACCGCCTCGACGCCGTCCGAGGCTCTCCCGACTACTTTGATGTCCGGCTCGAGCTCGAGCATCGTGCAAAGACCGTCGCGGACCACGGGATGGTCGTCGGCGACGAGGACGCTGATCACGCGCTCACAGCCTCGACGACTCGTTCCGTGAATGGCAGGCGGGTCGTGACCGTGGTGCCCTGGCCCGGAGCGCTCACCACGGTCAGCGATCCGCCCGCGTTGCGCGCGCGCTCGGCCATGCCGTCGAGGCCGAAACAGTCCTCGCGGGGCGCACTCGCCGCTGGGTCGAACCCGATCCCGTCGTCACGGACGGAGAGGACGAGTTCCTGCGCGTGGGCCCGGAGCTCGACGTCGACGTGTTCCGGCTTGCCGTGCCGTGCAGCGTTCGAGAGCGCTTCCTGACCGATGCGCAGGAGCGCGACCTCGGCCGTCGGCGAAAGCGGCGGGTGCGGCGGCACTGCGCGGGCCCGGAAACGAGCAGGGATGCCCGTGCGCTCCTCCCACGCTTCAACCTCGTGGCCGATCGCCGCAACAAGACCGGTGGCTGAGAGCGGTGCAGGACGAAGGTTCCACACCGAGCTGCGGGCCTCCTGAAGGGCGCCGCGCGCGAGCTCTCGAGCGCGCTCCACGGACGACCTGGCACGGCCTTCCGATCCCCGGTTCAAGAGGGTGTCGGCGGCTTCGAGCTCGAGCACGATGCCGGTGAGCTGCTGCGCGAGCGTGTCGTGGATCTCCCGGGCGAGGCGCGTGCGCTCCTCGAGCACTGCGTGGTCGGTGAGCGCCTGCACGGGGAGATACATGCGGCGCGAGAGCAATGTCGTGGCGATGAACGCGAGTCCGACGAGCAGGATCAGAACTGGGAGGACCATCACCGGGAAGAGGCGATGGACGCTGTCCGTGACCCCAAGGGTGAGCTGGCTCAGATTGGGCTCGAGGGTGTTGACCGGAACGGGGTTCAGGACGATCCAGTGCGAGCTGTAGACGGGTGACGTGAACAGGTCCGTGCTCACCTTGTCCAAGGTCGCACTGAGGGGCGTTGCCGGTGTTGCCCCAGTGATTTCTATGCGGCGAAGCGAGGAATCAAAGGAAGGCTTTGCGGGTGGGGTCGGCGAAGTCGACGAGCCGGAGGGGAAGTCGGACGAAGAGCCCGGTGAGCTGTACAGCACAGCTCCGGTCGCGCTGAGGACGACCGGGTTCAGGTTGGCGGGAGCCCCGGTGATCAGGGACGGCGCGATGAGCGCAGGGATGGAGACGTCAACGCCTACCTGAATCGACGATGGGTTCTGATACCAGGCACTCACGCCGGTCGTCGTGCCGCTCTCGAGGAGTGGATACGGATCCGTCCAGAACGGTCCGTCTTCACTCCGCCCGGGCGCGCCCTGCTGAATCCACACGTTCGGTGCGCTGGCGGCCGCGATACCACCCTCCGACCCGTTCAGAATCCTGGCGCGAGCGGCGGGATCGTAGAGGGGGCTCGGGACGAACGCCGGGTACGCCCGGATGGCCCCGGTCGCGGCGTCCTGAAACCACACCGACTGGATCGCCTTGTTGGCCCTGAAAATCGCCTGTACCTGGGCGACGATCGAGGGGTCGGCGCTTGCCGCCGCAAAGCGTCCGTCGGTTGTGACGCCGGTCGGGACGATCAATGTGCTGCTCAATGCGCTGGTGCTGGTGGACACGAACTGGAATGCCGCGCTCAATGGCGTCATCGGGGTCGCGGGGAGTGGCGTCTTGGCCGGCGTCGCCTGGATCGCCTTGGTGAGCGCCCCGCCGAGCCCCTCCTGAACCGCACCGTCGATCGAGTTCATGGTGTCGTCGAGTACGCCGGCGCGCCTGGCCAGCGCAGCGGTGGCGAGGCTCTGCTGGTGCCCCAGAATCGCCGTTTCCGTCGCGTTGGCCGTGCTTTTTGCAACGGTGTCGAGCTCGAACACCGCAAGGACCGCAAATGCGAGCAACGGCAGCAACGCGACGGTCACCATGCCCAGGAGCAGGTGATTACGGAAGCGCCGCCTCGGGTCGCGCCTGCGCGGACGTCTCCCGCGGCCGATCCTCATGGCATGTCTCCTGATCCCGCCGTTGCCGCGAATATCCCCATCAGCCGATCGACCACCTCGGTTCCACTATACGGGCGGGGCACAATGCACGCTCGTGTCTTTCGCGGGTTCTCGACTCATCCCCCGCAGTGGCAGGCGGTGGCACGGAGCGACGCCGCTCGTGGCACTCCTCGCCATCCTGCTGGCCGGCTGCACGTCCACACCGGCCAAGACGTCGCCCACGGGTGCCCCCGGAGGCACCGCTGCCGCCGGGGCGAAACTGACCGTCGGCGTCTGGCAGGCGCCGTCGACATTGCTCGACGACGGCATCAGCGGCGACCTTTCCACCGCGGACGTGATTGCGGCGCCGGTGGAAGAGGGTCTCCTCTGGTATCGCTCCACGGCCGACACGGCGAGTTCGAGTTCGGAGGCTGACTACTGGAGCCCCGACCTTGCGACAGAGGTGCCGACCCTGGCCAATGGCGACGTGGCGACGAGCCACTGTGCGGACACCGCGGCCGCTATGTGCGTCACGTGGCACCTGCGTCACGACGTGACGTGGGATGACGGCGGCACGTTCAGCTCGCACGACGTGTGCGCCACGTTTGCATTCCACTGGCTGGCGTATGGCGCGCTCGGCAAGCCCAACCCCACGCCGCTCGCATCGACAGCCGGGTGGGACCAGGTGATCAAGTGCACCGAGCTGGACCAGTACACGGCGGTCGTGTCCTTCAAGTCGCAGTACGGGCCGTATCTCGCGCTCGGGAGCGGCGTCGACGGGATCCTGCCTGCTGATGTGCTCGACAAGGTCATGTCGACCGGCAGCAATCTCGACACCATGGATGACACCTTCGATCTGGCCACGGGCTCGGGTACGTCGGCCGCTTTCAACGGCACCTCGTCGCTGAGTCAGGTGCTCGATGGAACCGGGCCATTCGTGATGGCGAGCTACTCGCCGGGCAATCAAATGGTCCTGGTGCGCAATCCGCACTACTGGAACCAGGCCGCCGCTCCGCACCTCGACGAGATCGTGTTCCGGATCGAGCCGGATCTCGCTGCCGAGGAGAAGGACGTGCAGTCGGGTGCCGTGGAGGTGGGCCTGAACCTCGGGTTGGCTGCGCTTCCGGCACTGAATGCGGCCGTTCACGCGCATACCGCGCCGTTTACTGTCAATCCGGTGAATGGATCCGGCGCGGAGGTGCTCATGTTCAACCTCTGCGCCACCGACGGTGGGCTCTGCGACAACCCGGCCGCCGATGAGAACGAGGACACCTCGGACGCGACCGTTCGTCAGGCGATACTGCTTGGCATCGACCGCGCGGCGATCATCAAAGCGGTCGCGCCGGGCGACACCACAATTCCCGCGGATTCGTGGATGAGCCTGGGAGCGACCTATCTCTCAAGTGACGGCGTCGCCACCACCGCATATAACCCGGCAACGGCCAACGCCATGCTCGACTCGGCCGGTGATACGCGGATCTCGAAGTGCGGTGCTGCGCCTGACGGAGAGGACTTCCGGGCGGAGAAAGACGGCACGTGCATCGTCATCAACATCGGCACCACCAGCGATGACCCGGTGCGGGTGGCGGTGGAAGCGATGATCCGCACCGATCTGGCCAACATCGGCATCAACGTCCCGGCGGCGTTCGAGCCGAACGTCCCCGCCGCGACGTTCTTCGGTTCGTTTGCCGACGGCGGCCCGCTTGCGACACATGCATTCGACACGGCTCTGTACACAATTGCGCTCGGTATTCCCGGTGAGCCCGACACGTACTCATCGACATGGCATGGCGATTGCGGCGGCACGCGCTGCTGCCGGCGATACCGCTCTATCGACAGGTGATCGTCAACACGTACTCATCGAGTCTCCGCGGCGTCGTGCAGAACGATCTCGTTCCCGATTTCGACATAGCCGCGTGGTCGTGCACCGCGGGAGATTGCGAGGGCTAACTCCGAAACGTTCGGCGGTACTGCGGCCCGTATACTCCGCCCTCGTGCGTGATCTCAGCGAGCGAGCTCTTGACGCGGCGTCTGCAGCAGGTGCGTCGTATGCCGACTGCAGGGTCATCAATCGCACCGTGCAGCGGCTCACCGTCAAGAACGGGGCGGTGGCGTCGGTGGAGCTCTTCGAGGACGAGGGCATCGGCATTCGCGTCATCGCGGGTGGTTCCTGGGGGTTCGCCGGGGTCGACGATCTCAGCGGATCGAGCATCGAGGAAGCAGCTCGGCAGGCGGTCCGTATCGCCAAGGCGTCATCGCGCGTCAACCACGTACCCGTGCGATTGGCCCCGGCCCCGGCCCTGGTCGGCGAATTCCGGACGCCCGTCGTGCGCGATCCCTTTGCGGTTTCCCTCGACGACAAGGTCGACCTGCTCCTGCGGACCGACCTTGCCATGTCGCGCCTGCCCCAGATCCGGGTTCGCGAGTGCTCGCTCGAATTTGTTCGTGAGGTGCGCCATTTCGCGAGCAGCGAAGGCGCATCGCTGGATCAGACGATCATCGAATCCGGTGGCGGGCTCGACGCCACTGCCACCAGTGACGATGACGTCCAGACCCGCAGCTTTCCGAACAGCTTCGGACGCCATCAGATCTGCGCCGGGTGGGAGGCCATCGAGGCGTTCGATCTCCCCGGCAACGCCGGGCGAATCGCCGAGGAGGCAGTCGCGCTGCTGAGCGCCGCGGAGTGCCCGGCAGGAACCATGACGGTGATCCTCGATGCGACGCAGGCCGCACTCCAGGTGCACGAATCGTGCGGCCATCCGACGGAACTCGACCGTGTGCTCGGGCACGAGGCGGCATATGCCGGGACGTCGTTCCTGATGCCCGGCATGCTCGGCACCTTTCGCTACGGCAGCGACCAGGTGACCATGACCGCCGATTCCACACGGGCGCCCGGCCTGGGAACGTTCGGTTGGGACGACGAGGGCGTGCCGGCGCAACGATCGGTGCTGGTCGACCGGGGCATCTTCACCGGATACCTCACATCCCGTGAGACCGCCGCGGCCATCGGCCAGTTGAGCAACGGCGCCATGCGCGCGGATGGCTGGGGCCGGCTGCCGATCATCCGCATGACCAACATCAACCTCGAACCGGGAACATCCAGCCTCGAGGAGATGATCGCCACCACCGAGCACGGCGTGTACCTCGAGACCAACCGGTCGTGGAGCATCGATGACCGGCGCCTCAACTTTCAGTTCGGCACGCAGAACGGGTGGGAGATCGTCAACGGCGAGCGCACCAGATTGGTGCGCAACCCCATCTACAGCGGGCAGACGCCAGAGTTCTGGGGATCGTGCGACGCAGTCGCCGGTCCGGCAGAGTGGCAGATGTTCGGCGTCGTGAACTGTGGGAAGGGCCAGCCTTCGCAATCGATGCACGTCGGTCACGGCGCCGCTCCGTGCCGTTTTCGCAACGTTCGCGTGGAGCCGGCGCGATGAGCACCGGGGACGAACTGCTCGCACTTGGCGACAGCGCACTTGCCTCGCTCAAGCACGGTGAGGCAGAGGTGGTCATTGCGGATTCGCGCAGCGAGCTCACCCGTTTCGCGAGCAACGAGATCCACCAGAGCGTTGCCGAGCGATACCGGCACATCCGAGTGCGGCTCATCGACGGCGGGCGCATCGGGGTCGGTGAGGTGCGCGGGCACGGCGATGCAGCGATCGCGCTTGCGTTCGACGCTGCCGAGCAGAGCCGGCGTGTGACCAGCGCAAGCGACGTGTCGCCGTTGCCTGCCGGCGACCAGAACGGTGACGGCCCGGTCGCCTTTTCGGCGTCAACCGACTCCGCGACTCCGCAGGAACGGGCCGAGCTGGTGGCAACCATCACGGAGGCGGCGGGCGCGCACGGTGTCAACGCGTATGGCGCGTTGAGTACCAGCACCACGACGACCGCGATCATCACCAGCTCGGGGCTGCGCAGATCGGCGACATCGACGCAGGCGAGCCTGGTGTCGGTCGCGCGCGGCGACAACGGCGGTGGCTACGCGTCGCGGCACTCGGCAGACATCGCCGCTCTCGACGTCCCGGGTCTCGCCGCCGAGGTCGTCGACACCTGCGAGCGCAATCAGAACGCGACGGAGGTCGGACCGGGTGACTACGAGGTGATTCTCTCGCCGTATGCGGTGACCGACCTGCTGGAGCACCTTGCCTGGGTTGGCTTCAGCGCCCTGGCGTTGCAGGAGCACCGAAGCTTCATGCGCCTCGGCGAGAAGCTCATGAGCGAGAAGATCACGATACGCGACGACGCGCGCACGCATGACATCTTTCCCTTCCCCTTCGACGACGAGGGAGTGTCGACGAAACCGGTGACACTCATCGATCGCGGGGTCTGCGCCGCGGTCGTCTACGACACGCCGACGGCGTTGCAGGACGGCGTCGCGTCGACGGGACATTCCCTGCCGCAGCCGAACACGTGGGGCCCACTGCCGCGCCACGTTGCGATGGACGCCGGCGACACTCCCTGGACGGAGATGGTGGGATCCGTCTCACGCGGCTTGTACATCACTCGCTTGTGGTACGTGCGCGACGTCCATCCGCTGCGCACGGTGATCACCGGCATGACCCGCGAAGGCACGTTCCTCATCGAGAACGGGAGCATCACGCACCCCGTCAAGGATCTGCGCTTCACGCAAAGCATTGTCGAAGCGCTCGCCAATGTGCTCCAGGTGAGCCGCGAGCGTCGTCTCGAGCTGGGAGAAGGCGAATCCGGGGTACTGTCACCCTGGTTGCACATCGGCCGCTTCAGTTTCACGTCGTAGTCGCGAAGGTTTCCCCATGTCACACGCTCCGCTGATCGGCATCACGCTGCGGGTGCTGCACGAGAAGGGACTTCCCGCCGACCTCGCTCGCAACCGCGCGTATTTCGACGCGCTCGAGGGAGCGGGCGGGACGCCCCTCGGCATCAGCGCATCGTTGTCGGAGCTGGGGCTGCGCGAGCTCTTCGATCTCTGCGACGGCCTGTGCCTCCCCGGTGGGCCCGACGTCGAGCCGGAGCTCTACGGCGAGGCGACACGCGACGATTGCGCAGTCGAGGTGGATCACGAGCTCGACCGCTCTGAGCTGCTGCTCGCACGCTGGGCGCTCGAGGCCGACAAGCCGATCCTCGCAATCTGCCGCGGCGCGCAGGTGCTCAATGTTGCGCTTGGCGGAACGCTCTGGCAGGACGTCGGCACGCAGGGTGCGACCGAGCACAACCATTCGCAGGACGGGTCACGTCAGGAGCTCACGCACAACATCGACGTCGCATCCGATTCACGCTTGCACGCGATCGCCGGCGCAACGCTTGTCGACGTCAACAGCATGCATCACCAGGCGTTGCGCGACATCGGCCGCGATCTTGTGGTGAGCGCTCGCGCACACGACGGACTCGTCGAGGCGGTGGAACATCCCGGGCGCCGGTTCGTCGTCGGTCTGCAATGTCATCCCGAGGAGCTGTATCTCGAGCGTGAGTGGGCGCGGCGGCTGTTTGCCGACTTCGTCGCTGCCGCGCGTGCGTGAGCGCTGAGCCGAGCCCTGACCGGTTGCACCGCCGCATCTGGATCGCGGCGGTCGCGATCCTCGCGGTCGTCGTCATCGTTCGCAACGTCGTCGACCTCTCCGGCTCACCGCCTGGTCTCTACGTCGATGAGGCATCGATCGGTTACAACGCCTGGACCATCGCGCACTTCGGCGTCGACGAGCACGGGATTCACTTCCCGCTCTTCTTCGAAGCGTTTGGCGAATACAAGAATCCAATCTACGTCTATGCAGTCGCCGCGCTGGTCCGGTTCCTGCCACTGACCGTTGCGGTGGAACGGTTTCCCGCCGCGATCTTCGGCCTCGCGGTGGTTGCGTTTCTCACCGCGGCTGCATGGCGGATGACCGGCTCGCGGTTGATCACGTTCGGCACGCTCGCACTCACGGCGTTCACTCCATGGCTGGTGATCGAGAGCAGGGTCGGCTTCGAAACGATCTCGATGGTCGCACTGCTCTCGGGTGCGCTCTGGTGCCTCGTCGGACGGCAGCCGACTGCGCGACAGTTCGGCATCGCCGGCGTGTTCCTCGCGTTCGCGATTTACGGCTACACGACCGCGCGTCTCGAGATGCTGCTGCTCGCGATTCCCCTCGTGATTGCGTGGTGGCTTGCGAAGAACAACGGCTGGTGGCGAACGCTCGTCCCCATCGCCGCGGGGTATGCGGTGCTCGGCATCTACATGCTTGCCAATCCCGGCGCGCTGACCGGGCGGTTTTCCGAGATCAGCATCTGGGCTGACGGCGCTCCGCTCAACGTGGTGATCGACCGGTTTCTCGTCAACTACGTCACATACTTCAGCCCGAATTTCCTGTTCTTCTCGGGAGACGGGAATCCGCGCCAGAACACCGAGATCGGCGGCATGCTGCTCTGGGCCATGGCCCCGCTGCTGATCGCGGGGATCGTCGTGTGCTGGCAGCGGCGCCGCGAGCCCTTGACGCGCTTCCTTGTGGCAGGCATCGTCTTGAGCCCGATCGCGGCAGCACTCACCAACAACGGGACGCCACATGCGCTGCGCTCGTCGGGAATGTTCCCGTTCCTGGTGATCCTCGCGATCCTTGGCGCGGACGGCCTGCGGACGGCGCTCCGGGGACGGATCGGGGCCGGCCGCATCGTGGTCGCCGTGCTGGGTGCGGGCGTGGTGGCGCAAGCCGCGTACTTCACGGTGGACCTCTACGGGGCATATCCCAACCGCTCGGCCGGCGACTTCGATACCGGCGAGATCGCTGCCATCGTCACGGCGCACGACCTCGCGGGGTCGCATCGGGTCTACCTTTCGGAGTCGCTCGACCCGCCGTACATCGAAGCGTTCTTCCACTACCTGCCACCACCGCCGCGCCAGGTCGAGACCGACGACGCCACCCCCGGTCTGGAAGCACTCGGCATGGAGGTCGTGCCTGTGGAAGCCGTCTACGCGAGCCAACCGGCGGTGGGCGACACGCTCGTGATCAGCCCGTACGACCCGCTGCCGCCGAGCGGCTGGACGCTGGTGGCCTCCGAGCGCGCACCGGCGAACCTGCTCGACCCTTCCGCGCCGCGACCGGTCGTCGAGACCGTCTACCGATTCGGCGGCTGAAAGACCTCCCGCTGCTAAGGTGGGCGCCCGGTCGAACAAATTACGGGCAAATTCAGGCGCGCGACTTCAGGGCGCAATTCAGGGTGAGTCGATTCAGGGTGTTCAATCAGGTGAGCTATGACTGACGTCGTCATCGTCGAAGCCGTCCGGACGCCGATGGGGCGCGGCAACCAGCGCAACGGCGATCTCCGCGACGTGCATCCCGTTCTCCTGGCGGCCCACGTGCTCCGCGAGGTGACCAGCCGCGCAGCCATCGACCCCGCGCTGGTTGGCGACGTCATCTTCGGATGCGTGAGCCAGACCGGCGAGCAGGCCGTGAACATCGCGCGGCAGGCAGTGCTCGCCGCCGGGTTTCCCGTCGAGGTGCCGGCAACGACGGTCGATCGCCAGTGCGGCTCGTCGCAACAGGCAATCCACTTCGCCGCGAACCTGATCCAGTCCGGCGTCTGCGACATCACGATCGCCGCGGGCGTGGAGAGCATGAGCCGCGTGCCGATGGGAACGACGGTGTTCCAGGGTCCCGGGATGCCGTTCCCGCCAGAGTTGCTCGAGGTCTACAACCTGGTGCCCCAGGGACTGTCCGCGGAGATGATCGCGGAGATGTGGCACATCACCCGTGAGCAGGCAGACGAGTTCGCGGCCCGCTCCCAACGCCGCGCCGGTGAGGCGCAGGCGAACGGGTGGTTCGACCGCGAGATCGCGCCTGTCGTGGTCGGCGCCAACGGCGACGGCCGCGTGATCAGCCAGGACCAGGGCATCCGCCCGGACACCACCGCCGAGTCGCTGGCGTCGCTGCAGCCGGCCTTCAAGCCCGACGGCATCATGCACGCAGGCAACAGCTCGCAGATCACCGACGGCGCGGCCGCCGTGCTGCTGATGTCGCTGGAGCGCGCGACCGAGCTCGGCATCACGCCCCGCGCACGCATCGCCGGTCAGACCGTGGTCGGCGTGGACCCGGTCACGATGCTCACCGGACCGATTCCCGCAACGACCAGGCTGCTCGAGCGATCGGGCCTCGGGATCGACGACATCGACCTGTTCGAGATCAACGAGGCCTTCGCGCCCGTCGTCCTGGCGTGGGAGCAGGAGCACCACCCGGACATGGACCGCGTCAATGTCAACGGCGGCGCCATCGCGCTGGGCCACCCGCTCGGCGCGAGCGGGGCACGGCTCATGACCACCCTCCTCCACGAGCTCGAGCGGCGCGACGCCCGATACGGCCTGCAGGCGATGTGCTGTGGCGGGGGCCTCGGAACAGGCACGCTGATCGACCGCTCGATCTGATCGGAGCCTCGGCGCGTGGCGCTGCTGTGTCGGCGGTGCGTCGCTCAGTGACGGCTTGGACACACCCGCCAGGGCCGCGGAAATGCCCGTGCTATATTCGGCCGGATCCCCAAATGACCCCAGCGACGAGTACCGCCATGAAGAAGGTCCTGATCATCGAGGACTATTACGCGCTCGCCGACATCGAATCTCTGCTCTGCACGATGGAGGGCTACGAGGTGAAGGTGGCGAAGAGCGGCGACGAGGGCCTCGCAGCGTTCGTGGAGTTCCAGCCAGATCTGGTGCTGCTCGACCTGATGCTGCCGGGCGACCTCTCAGGCACGCAGGTGCTCGAGCGGATCCGCTCCGATCACGGCAGCGATCCCAAGGTGCTCGTGGTCAGCGCGCTCGTGAATGCATCGACGGCACCCAAGCTGGAGGCGTACGGCAACGTGCAGACGCTCGCGAAGCCCTTCAAGATCAAGGAACTCGCTTCGCGCATCCAGTCGATGCTCGCCCCGTAAGGAGTTCTACACTCGGGGGGCGATGCGAGCAGAACCACCGCCGCCACCTCGTGGCAGGCCAGAGCCGCAGCGCGAGTCGGCGCCATCTCGTCCTCGCGGACGTCGCTGCCCGTACCTCGAGCAGATCCTCAAGGAGAGTGCCGGCCCGTTCGGCATGCTGACCAGGTACAAGGCCGACTGCCACGTCGACCGGCAGACCCACAAGTTCACCGGTCGTCACCCCATGCCGCCCTGCATCTCCGAGCCCGAGACCTGCTCGCTCTATCAGAGCGAGCACGGCGAGGAGGACAACCGCATCCGGCGGTACGCCGAGTAGGGCAGGTCTCGAGGCGACGGACCCGCCCTCCTCGGGCATCGCTGGGCTTAGTTGAGGGCGGCAACCATTGCTTTGGCGATCGCGGTTGGGATCGTGTAGTCCTTGCTGAGCACGGGCCCGGCCGGGCCGATGACCTGGATGTCAACACCGCCACTCAGGGTCTCGACGCCGACGGCACTCGTGAATGCCTCGTCTCCGACGCCACTCAGGTCGACTCCTCCAAATGACTGCTCATCAGACGCGTACAGCGCCTGACTTCCCATCGTGTTGACCGAGAACTGGACCGGGTAGACGTCATCCGCGTCGACGACGTCGCACACCGTCAGGCCGGCCAATTGCGTGCCGCCGGTGTCGAGCTTGACCGTGACCGATTTGCCGAGCGCCGCGCTCGCTGCGGCTGCCGTGAGGTCGGTGCACTTGGCGTCACTGGCGGTCGAAGACCCGGAGGCCGGCTGCGTGGGGCTCGCTGTCGGAGTGTCAGTCCCACTCCCTGAGGCGGGCTGTGTGGCATTCGCAGTTGGACCGGTGGTCGCCGTCGCGTTGGCACCTCCAGGCCCGGCGTTTCCGGCGCTTGTCTCCGGCGTGCCGGCGCTGGTTGCACCGCAGCCTGTGAGCAGGATTCCAGCGAGTGCGACCGGGGCGATAGCGGCGAGGCGGATCGGGATTTGCACGTTCACCGAGATCTCCTTGGGTGGGGCTCCGCGAGCCCATCGAGGAGCAGTTGGCGCCGGGCCGATCGCAAACCGATCGCAGCCACTCCGGGAGACGCGACACCGCAGGGCCGCATCGCGGGCTGCCGGACGACCGCTTGCCGCGGCGCGTCGAGTAGCGTCTTGCGGATGCATCAGACCATCGTTGCCGCGACAGCAGGGCTGGACTACGACTGGTCCAACGACCACATGACCATCAAGACCCCGGTGGAGGCCACCGACGGGAGGCTCACGCTCGCCGAGGACAGGCTCAAACCGGGATTCCATCTCCCGCGCCATCACCACCGCAAGACCATGGAGATCTTCTACGTCCTCGAGGGGACGGTCACGTTCACCTTCGACGACGAGACGTCAGAGGCCACACCCGGGACGGTGATCAACATTCCCCCAGGCGTCTGGCACGAGGTGGCGTGCGCTGCCGGCGGCCGTCTGATCACGATCTTCACGCCGGGGGGGTTCGACCACTACCTCGCTGCCCTTGCGGAACTCGATGCGCCGGCCCTCGCAGACGCGGAGGCGATGGCACGCCTCGGCGAGCAATACGACAACTGGACTTCCTGATCGGGTCAGTCGCTCGCCGGGGGTAGCAGGCGCATCAGCTCTTCGGCGACGTCATCGAGTGGCTGGACGGTGCCCTCGGCCCGGGAGAGGATGAGTGCACCTTCCATCCCGGCGAGGGTGGCGATTGCGATGCCATTCGCGCGAGGGCGCGGCAACCCGGTCCGCTCGAGCTGGTCGGCGAGCGCCGTCTCCCACGCACGGAAGGACTCACGGGCGACGCCCATCAACGCGTCCCGGGCACCGGTGTCGAGCGCAACGCCGGCGACCACACACCCGGATGCCGCGTCAGACGTCACGATCACCTGCCGCCACAGTTGAATGAACCGCGCGAGCACGGCGGCCGGGGTTGTCTCGGTGCCGGCGCGCAGAAAGGCGACCACACGATCGGACGTCGAGCGGACGGCCTCGGTCGCGAGCTGGTCCTTGCCGCCGGGAAAGTGGTGGTAGATCGAGCCGCGGGGCGCACCGCTGTCGGCCAGGACGTCCGACAGCGAGGTCGCGCTCACGCCGCGCGAGCTGATGAGCGAAGCGGCGCTCCGGACCATCCGCTCCCGGCTGTCATTCGCCATGGCGATGACCCGGGGTTATCCCTTGACTATGACGGTCGTCATAGTGCATGCTCCACTCCGTCACTATGACGATCACCATAACGCTTCGAGGATCACTGCCATGCCGATGATCGACGTCTACGCCACCACCGGAACCTTCAAGGCGAAGCACGAGCTCGCCCAGAATCTCGCGGCCGCGGTGATGAAGTGGGAACAGGTCCCGCCGATCTCGCTCTTCAAGAACAACACGGCCGCCTTCATTCATGAGCTCCCCGAGGACTCGCTGTCGAACGTGTCAGGCGACAGCAACTACGTTCGCGTCCAGGTGCTCACGCCCATCAACGTCCTGAATCGCGACAAGCAGATCGGTGTCGTCAGGGAACTGACTGACATCGTCGCCGCAGCAGCCGGCGACCCGACGCTGGTCGACCGCACGTGGGTGCTGATCTACGAATCGCCCGACGGTGGCTGGGGCATCAACGGCCACGCCAACACTGGGGCCGACATCGCCGTTGCCGCACGGGCCGAGCTCGCCGCGATCGCAGCCGCGAAGGATCAGGAGAAGTAGCCCTTCCCGGTTGTTGATCGCAGGTCCGGTCAGGCGGCTTCCGGCGCCCCCGGGGTGTCTTCCTCGATCGGTACGCCTCCGTAGACCGCGAAGTATCGCGCTTCCGGATGATGCATCACGATCGCGCCGGTCGATTGCTCGGGAACGAACTGGTACCCCTCGGTGAGAGTCACGCCGATCTCGGACGCGGGGACGATCTTCATCAGGATCTCGTGATCCTCGAGGTCGGGGCAGGACGGATATCCCCATGAGTACCGCCGCCCCTGCTCCTCACCGAGGCGGAGCTCGCGGCGGATCCGGTGATGCACGTATTCGGCCGTGGCCTCCGCCATCTGCGTCGCGAATCCGTGGATCCGGAGCATGTCGTCGTAGTCGCCGTCGACCTGGAGCCGGTTGGAGAGCTCCGACGCGCCTGGTCCTGTGGTCACCACCTGGAGCGCGATGACGTCTCGCTCACCGTCGGCCGCGTCCTCGGCGGGGCGGATGTAGTCCGCGAGGCAGAGGCGGTGTTGCTCCGACTGACGTGGGAAGGTGAAGCGTCCCAGCTCGGCATCGATGTCGCCGGGGTCGTACACGACGATGGTGTCGCCGTCCGCGAGCGCCGGCCAGTATCCATAGACGGCTTCGAGCTGCAGCCATCCGTCGCGCACTGCATCGGTCATCGAGCGCTCGAGGCGGGGCTCGAGCTCGGTGCGCAGCAGCTCTTCCCACTTGGCAGCGTCGCGCACGCCGCGGAACTGCCAGCTCATCTTGTAGAGAGAGTTGCGATCGATGAAGGGATAGACGTCCCAGATAGGTATGTCGCGCAGCACGCGAGCCCCCCAGAACGGGACTGCTGGAATCGGCGCGTTGCGCCGCACCGAGCTGCGCGCCGGCACTGCAGCTGCGCCGGCGGCTGCCTGGTTGCGCCGCTCGAGCTTCTCGTGCTCACGCACGCGATGCACGCGAGCCTCCTCGAGAACACGGGTCAACAGTGCGTCGTGCCGTTCCGGGTCGAGGAGCTGATCCACCGTGTCGAGTCCCTCGAACGCGTCCTTGCAGTAAAAGACGCCGGGCTCGTATGCACGGTCCTGGTCGAGATACAGGATGCGTCGCCCGAATCCGCGATTGATCGCGGCCCCGCCGATGATCAGCGGATAGCTGAGTCCGCGCTCGTCGAGCTCTTTCACGCATGCAGGCATCTGCTTGCTGGTGCTCACCAGCAGCGCGGAGAGCCCGATTGCGTCGGCGCCGACCTCGAGCGCCTTGTCGATGATCGTGTTGAGTGGCACCTGTTTGCCAAGGTCGAAGACCGTGTACCCGTTATTGCTGAGAATCGTGTTGACGAGGTTTTTGCCAATGTCGTGCACATCTCCGTACACGGTTGCGAGCACGACCTTGCCCTTCGTGTATCCCTCACGCTTCTCGAGGTACTGCTCGAGATGCGCGACCGCGCGCTTCATGACCTCGGCGCTCTGCAACACGAACGGCAGGATGAGCTCGCCGGAGCCGAATCGATCGCCGACATCCTTCATGGCGGGGAGCAGCACTGTGTTCAGCACCGTCACCGCATCGAGATCCTGCAACGCGAGGTCGATCTGCTCCTCGATGCCGTCCTTGCGCCGGTGCAGGATCTGCGCGTGAATGCGCTCGACCGTCGTCATGCCCTCATACGGATCGGCCGTCTCGGGGAGCCCCGCGCTGCCGGACGACGCGCCGTCGTCGAAGTGCGCGATGAACCGCGTCAACGCATCGGGCGCGCTGTTGAAGACGAGCTCCTCGGCGAGACGGCGAGCCTGCGGGTCGATCTCCCCGTACGGCACGACGTGCGTCGGATTGATGATCGCCGCATCGAGCCCCGCGAGCACGCAGTGGTGGAGGAACACGCTGTTGAGCACCGGGCGCGTGTGCGGCGCAAGACCGAAGGAGACGTTGGAAACGCCGAGCACGGTGAGCACGCCCGGCAGCTCGCGCTTGATGGCGCGGATGCCCTCGATGGTCTCGTGCGCGGAATCGATCCACTCGGCCTCGCCCGTCGCCAGCGTGAACGTGAGCGCATCAAAGATGAGCTGATCCGGGGTGAGGTCATAGTCGTCGCGCGCGAGATCGTGGATCCGCCGGGCCACCTCGAGCTTGCGGTCTGCAGTACGCGCCATGCCCTGCTCGTCGATGGTCAGCGCGATGACGCACGCCCCGTGATCACGCACTGACGGCAGCACCGCGTCGCAGCGGATCCGTCCGTTCTCGAGGTTGACGCTGTTGACGATGCCGCGGCCCGGATACACCTCGAGCGCGGCCTTGATCACGTCGGCGTCGGTGCTGTCGATGACGAGTGGCGCATCGACGCTCATCTGCAGCGTCTTGACGACGCTCTGCATCTGCTCCGCTTCGTCGCTGCGCTCGGTGACGGCGACGCAGACGTCCAGCGCATGTGCGCCACCTTCGACCTGCGTACGGGCGACGCCGAGGATGCCGTCATAGTCGTCGGCGAGGAGGAGACGCTTGATCGCGCGCGATCCCTGCGCGTTGACCCGTTCTCCAATCAACAACGGAGCCGGCTGTTGACGGAGATCGATCGCGTGCATGCTGCTTGCAAGGCGCGGCTCGAGATCCGGGGTCGGCTGCGCTCGTGATGCCTTCCCGATTCGGTCCACAAGCTCGCGGATGTGCTCCGGTGTCGACCCGCAACAGCCGCCGACGACACTGACCCCGTACTCGGTCACAAAGCTCGCGAGCTCGGCGGCCATCGGCACCGCTTGCAGCGGGTAGTGCGCGCGACCGTCGACGTTGATCGGGAGACCCGCATTGGGGATGCAGGCCACCGGCAGCGATGTGTGCGAGGTGATGTATCGGATGGGCTCGCGCATGTGCTCCGGGCCGGTGGAGCAGTTGAATCCAACGATGTCGACATGCAGCGATTCGAGGATGGCGAGCACCGCCGCGGCGTCCGTGCCGAGCAGCATCCGGCCGGTGACGTCCAGGGACACTGTGGTCATGATCGCCACGGGACGACCGGCACTGGCGGCAGCTGCGCGGGCGGCGAACACGGCTGCCTTTGTCTCGAGGATGTCCTGCTGTGTCTCGATGATGAGCACGTCGACGCCGCCCTCGATGAGCGACGCGGCCTGCTCCTGATAGACGGGGACCAGGTCGGCAAACCCGAGACGGCTCATTGCCGGGTCGCTGGAGGCGGGCAGAAATCCGGTGGGGCCCATGCTGCCGGCCACGAATCGCGGCCTGCCGTCCTGCGCGTACTCGTCAGCGATTCTTCGCGCGAGCCGGGCGGCCGAGACGTTCAGATCGGTGGTGACGTCCGCCTGGCCCCATTCCTCGAGGCGCGGGCGCGTGGCCTGAAAGGTGCATGTCTCGATGACGTCGCAGCCCGCGTCGAGGAAGCTGCGGTGCACGCGCTCCACGACCTGCGGGGCGTGAATGGCGAGGCCGTCCATCCATCCTTCCAGCCGCGCGCCGCCGAAATCGTCGCCCGTCAGGTTCTCCGACTGCAGGCTCGTGCCCATGGCGCCGTCGAAAACCAGCACGCGTTCGCGCAGCGCGTCAAGGAAAGGAGATCGATCTCGCGCCCGCATCAACACGACGTTACCAGGGAACGGCTCCGTGATACGCTCGCCAACCGCCCGTTCAGCTTCGAGGAGACCCTGTTTGGCACGACGCCCACCCCGCCCAGGTAGTACCCGCCGCCGCGGCCCCGTCCGTCGACGGGACGTTGCCGACGGTACGCCCCAGGTCGAGGTCAAGGAAGAAACCATCGAGATGGACGCGACGGTTGTTGAGCCGTTGCCCAACGCGATGTTCAAGGTGCGCTTGCAGACGGGTCAGGATGTCCTGGCATACACCTCGGGGAAGATGCGCAAGTTCTACATCCGCATCCTCATCGGGGATCGCGTTCGGGTCGAGTTGAGCCCATACGACCTTTCGCGCGGGCGCATCACCTTCCGCTACAAGTAAGCGGCGTCGACCGGCAGTGACGGTCTACATCATCGCCGCAGTGGTCGCGGTGCTGTTCCTGATCGGCGCCTACCGGATGATGGGCGCGGGTGCCACTGACGCAGAGGATCCACGCGCGGTGCTCGTCGCAGTGCTCGACACGGCGACCGGCGCGGCCACGGCACTCGATGCAGGCCCGTCCGCCGGCGACGACGCCACCTCGCCACATGCCATCAGACGCACGCTCGACGGCTGCGCTCAGGCGCTCGAGCGCATTGCCGCGATCCCCGTGGATGTGGCGCTGGACCACGCGAGGTCGGCGTTGGAGCTTGCCGTCGACGAGCTGGCGTGGTCGGCACGGCTTGCGGAATCACCTGCGTACGCCCGCGATGACGCCCTGCGGGACGCCGCGATCAAGCTGCGAAGCCATGGCTCCATGAACCTCGAGACCGCGCGCTCGGAGCTCGGCGCTATCCCGCCGTCCTGAAATACTCGACCGTCGACCGCACGCCGTCCGCGAAGCTCACGGTCGCATTCCATCCAAGGTGCTCGCGCGCCGCAGTTGTGTCGAGGCAGGAACGGCGCTGCTCGCCGGGTTTCGCGGGGCCGTGCTCAGCCGCAGCGTCGACACCGGCTGCTTCAGCGAGCATGCGGTACAGCGTGTTGACGTCGGTCTCGACGCCGGTCCCGATGTTGTAGACGCCCGCAGGTCCGTCGACGGCCGCGAGGTTGGCGCGCACCACGTCGTGGACGTGCACGTAATCGCGTGTCTGCCCGCCGTCACCGTTGATGACGATCGCTGTCCCGTGCACGAGGCGTGTGGCGAAGATGGCGACGACACCGGCCTCACCATGGGGATCCTGGCGAGGGCCGTAGACGTTCGCGTAGCGGAGACCGACAAACTCGAGACCGGCCTGGCGGCTGAAGGTGCCGCCATATGCCTCGGCGCACAGCTTCGCCGTGCCGTAGGGGGACTCGGGGCGGGTGGCGTGATCCTCGGGTGTCGGCAGGGTGTCGGTATCGCCGTAGATCGCACCGCCACTCGAGGCGAACACGACGCGGCGCGCTCCCACGTCAATGGCAGCGCGGAGCACGCTGACGGTGCCGACGACGTTGACGTCAGCGTCGTGGATGGGGTCGCGCACCGACTCGCGGACATCGATCTGCGCCGCGTGGTGAAAGACGACGTCGGGCTTCGCCTCGGCGAACGCACGCGCGAGGTCCGGCGACGTGATGTCGAGTTCCACGAATGTCGCCGCTGGATTGACCTGCTCGCGTCTGCCGCGCGAGAGATCATCGACGACAGTGACTGTGTGGCCCGCGTCGACCAACGCGTCCGTGATGTGCGAGCCGATGAATCCGGCGCCGCCGGTGACGAGTGCTCTCACCCCTGCACCGCAACGCGCTGCGGCTTGGGAACGTGGACGTGGGTCACGACGAAGATGATGAAGCCAATCACCACGAGGCTGCCGTAACTGATGCTTCGATCGAGGAGCGTGATCGACACGGCGGCGGAGTTCGTGACGCCGCCCACGGTGATGAGCACCCCGATCATCCCGGCCTCGACGAGACCGAGACCGCCGGGAAGGAACGGGACCGTGGTCAGGAGCGCTGCGACGAGCGCGATGAGCAGGAACTGCGAAGGGCCGAGATGCACGCCGGCGAGGTGCAGCGAGAAGACCACGAGCCCGAGGCGCGCTCCTTCAGCCGCCCAGACCAGCACTGTCAGGACGAGCAGGGTGGGGAGGCGGGCAAACGAATCGACGGTGCCGAGGCGGAGGCTCTCGTAGCGATGGAACACGGCTTCGGGCAGGTGGCGGAGCACACGCTGGCCGCGGCCGGCTCGCATCACGAGAATGACGCCGACACCAGCGAGACACACGGCCACGCCGATCACGACATACGGGATGAGAATCCCCGGCGCTTTGGTGCGAAACACGACGGCACCGGCGGCGAGCAGCAGTGACATCAGCACGATGAGGTCGATGAGTCGCTCGGCGATGATCGTGCCGAGTGCCTTGCTGACCGGAACGCCCAACTTCTGTTTGGCGAGATATCCGCGGTAGATGTCGCCCATCTTTGCGGGCACCACGCAGTTCACGAAGAACGAGGTGATCACGATGCCGATGAGCGATCGGGACGGGCGATCCTCCCCCGCGTTCTTGAGGAGCACGTGCCAGCGGATCGAGCGCAGGACGAACGAGGAGTAGTAAACCGCGAGCGCCGCAACATAGAGGAAGGGATTGGCGTGGCGGATGTTGTCCCATGCCGCCCCCCAGTCAATCGGCGCGCGCCAGATCGCCACGCCGACGATGACGACGGCGATGCCGAGGGACGCAATTGTTTTGGGGGTGAGGAGCCGGCTGGTGAGCGAAGGGGGTGCCTCGCTGACCTCGGACTCGCCACGCACCAGCGTGGTGGTCACGGCGCCGACCCTACCACGGGGTCGGAGACGCTTCAGGGCTGTCGACAGATGTGCGACAGGTCCGAGATCAGGCTGAACCCGGTGGGCGTCGCATCCGCGACAGCAGCGGCCGTCGCGTCGGGACGGTACCGCCCCCGGCAATCGTGTGCTCGCGCTCCGCAAGCACGCGGGCGAGCTGGTCGAGCTCCGCGTGCTCGTCGCGCTCGCTCGCGGAGCGGCTGTCCCACTGACGGATCTGGTACACGCCCTTCAGCGCCGCATACGGAATGGCGACCGTGCGGAGCTCCGTGGATCCAGGCTCGACGATGTGCCACACACCGCCGTATCGACCGAGATGTGCATCAGAACGGATCGAAGCGCGCAGCACCATGCCGTCGATGAAATGGAATGCGGCCCGATCCCACGTCGCAACGTCCGCCTCGGGCGGAGCCGGTTCCGGATCGCCGACAAGGATCTGCCGGATCGCACTGACCGGGAACAACGCTCGCTCGCTGTTCTGATTGATCGAACGCAGCTCGGCATCGAGGATCGCGAGATCAAACGTGATCTCCGGCGCCTCGGCGAGAACGACCTCGCCGTCGGTGAAATTGATGACGACGATGGGCACCTGAAAAGTGTCACATTTCGGTCACAAGTCCCACCGAACCCGGCCGTACGATCGCCCCGGAGGTGACTTGCCGATCAGACGCGCACTTTTGACGATGCTCGCGAGCGCGTCGATCCTCCTGATGCTGTTCGGCTGGATGGACGTCGCCGTCGCTGACGCGGACACCTCATTGCACGCCGGCGACAGCGCACATACCGGAAGTCCGGGCTTCCCGGGCGACCACTGCCGCTCTTGGTGGTCACACAATCACCGCGGCGAAGAGCACTGCTGCAACAACGCACCCCCGAGCGTCACTCCGCCGCCGGCACCGCCCCCGAAACGAACGTCCCCACCGGCACCGCGGCCCACGTCGCGGCCCGCCACAGTCACGGCTCCGCATCCTGCCGCCACACCACCCGCGCACACATCCGCATCATCCCCGTCGGCGAGTATCGGCGCCTCTGTGGAGCCGGATCCACCCGTCATTGCGCCGCCGGCTCTGACGGTTCCTCCAGTCGGCGCGTTGCCCGTGGCCGCTGCGAGCAGCGGACCGATCGACGCGGTGGCGGTCTCTGCCGTGCTCGTCGCAACCACCATCGCGGTGGTGTCCCTTGCGCTGATCCGCCGCTCGGACTGATCTGGGATGCGAGGGGTGAGACGGCTGAGGGGCATCTGGCGAGGAGCGTCGTTCTCGCTGAAGTTCGCCGCCGTGATCTTCGTCGCCGGCGCGACCATCGCGGTGGTCCCATTGATGCTCGCGGAGACCAGCGCGCGGACTCAGGCGGAGAACAGCGCCGCGGAGCGCGTGTCAATCGCGGCGAATCTCATCAGCGGCCAGCGTGCGTCGCTCGCAACGTTCATCGCGGGCGTTGGTCGCCAACTCGCAGCGAACCACGGTCTCGCCTCGTCACCGGACGTCCAGGCTGCACTGACGGAAGACGGATCGGTGATCGGCACCGACGACATCCTCGGCCTGGTCGAGACTGATGGAACCGTGATCACGGTGCAGGGTGCGACGCTGATTGAAGTCCCCCTGCCGCAGGTCGTTCTCGGTGCAGCGACCGCCGATTCCGCCACCACAGCGTCAGCGAACGGACACGCGTGGCTCGTCGCGGGCGCACCGGTTGCGGGAACGACGGCCACTGCGTTCGTGGCTCGTCCGCTGTCCAACGCGTTCGTCACGGCTATCGACCAGAACATCGCGACGGCCGCGGACCCGGTCGGTGTCATCCTCGCGAGCGGCGAGCAACCCATCGCAGTCGGCGGACACGCCACGTCGCTCACCCCCACGCTCAGGGCGACGATCGAAGAGTCGAATTCGCAGATCGTGTCGCTTTCCTCGCATCAGTTCGCGGTTGCGTCCACATCGATTGGAGCGGGACTGACGCTCGCGGTCATGGCGCCATTCTCGGGTCCGCCGCTTGCGTGGCAGTCGATCCTGTTCCTGTTGACGGTGATCCTCGCCGCGATGCTGGTCATCGTCGTCGTGGTGCAGACAGACCTGCGCCGGCCGCTTCAACGTCTCGACAGCGCAGTTGCTGCGCTGGGCAGCGGGGACTTCGATCGACCGGTCGACACCGATTCCGATGACGAGGTTGGCAGGCTCGGCGCCAGTTTCGAAGCGATGCGATGGCAGGTGCGCTCGACGATGCGAATCACCGCGACCCGCGCGACGGTTGCGATGGAGCTCAGTCTCGCCCAGCCGCTCGAGGCAGCGCTCGCCAATGTCTGCGCCGAGTTGCACCGGTCAATGGACGTCGAGATGGCGATGATCGTCGTCAACGGCTCGGAGATGAGCGATCCGTTCGCCGTCGCAGATGGCGGGCGCCACGTCGCGGTCGACGGTTTCCTTGAGGCGCGCGGGCCACTCGGCGAAGGGTTCCGTCACGCCGGACTCGGAGCGATCATTCTCGGTGCAACAGCCGCGGCGCCCGAGTCACGTCTCGAGATGCGCGAGTTCTGCGTCGCACCGCTCGGGCTCGGGAAGCACGTTCACGGCGTCCTCGCTGTCGCGGGTCAGCACTGCGTGTTCAGTGCCGGTGACGCGGACCTCGTCGCTTCGACCGCGGATCAGATCTCGCTCGCGCTCGAGCGCTACCGATTCCTGGCGGTGGTGCAGCGCCAGGCGAGTGTCGACGACCTCACCGGCCTCTACAACCACCGGTTTCTCATCGACTCACTCGGACAGCAGGTCGCGCTCGCGGAGCGGCTCGGCACACCGCTCGCGATTTTGATGCTCGACATCGATCACTTCAAGGCGCTCAACGACACGCACGGTCACCACGCCGGTGATCTCGCGCTCATCACGTTTGCCGAGACAGTCCTGGGGAGCGTGCGGCGCGCCGATCTCGCCGCGCGTTACGGCGGCGAGGAGTTTGTCGTGCTGATGCCGAACACGTCCGGGAACGAGGCATTCCACGTCGCCGAGAAGATCCGCCTCGCCGTCGCCGCCACGGATGTGGAGTTGCCCGATCGTGCAGCCGTGCGTATCACCGTGAGTGTCGGTGTGGCGGCTTACCCCGAGGACACCGGCAGTGCGTCAGAGCTGTTCGCACTCGCCGATGGCGCGCTGTACGAGGCGAAACGCACGGGGCGCGATCGCATCTGCATGGCCGCCTCGTCGCCGGGCGCGCCGCCACCGCGAGACGCGACGGCGATGCCGCACGATGCACAGGTGAACCAGAGCGAGAGCAATGCCGGCGCCAGGTCTCGTCGATCTCCGGAGTGACACGCTGACGGTCCCCGATTCGGGTATGCGTGCCGCAATGGCACGCGCCGAGGTGGGTGACGACGTCTGGGGCGAGGATCCGACGGTGCGCCGCCTCGAGGAGGAGATGGCACGGCTGCTCGGCAAGGAATCTGCCGTGTATGTCCCGAGCGGCACCATGGGCAATCTGACGTGCGTCGCCGCTCAAACCAGACCTGGCGACGAAGTCATCGCGGACGCGCAGGCGCACGTGGTCGTCTACGAAGTCGGCGGCACCGCAATCGTCGCCGGCATCCAGCTGAGAGTTCTCGACAGCGTTGACGGTGTTCCCGACGCGGCATCGATCGCGGCGGCCGTCCGGTCAGACGACATCCATCAGCCCGTGTCCACGCTCCTCTGCATCGAGAACACGCACAACCGGCGGGGTGGAGCCGCCATCGATACGACACGCCTGCACGCCGCCACACGGGCAGCCCATGCACGCGGCCTCCGAGTGCACTGCGACGGCGCGCGGCTCTTCAACGCCGCCACAGCACTCGGTGTCCCGCCGGCGGACCTGGTGGACGAATGCGACACCGTCACCGTCTGCGTGAGCAAGGGGCTCGGTGCGCCGGTGGGCTCTGTCGTCTCCGGTGATGCCGCCACGATCATGAGCGTGCGCCGCTGGCGCAAGCGTCTGGGTGGCGGCATGCGTCAAGCCGGTGTCATCGCAGCGGCGGGGTTGTATGCCCTCGAGCACAACGTCGCCCGGCTGGCGGACGACCACGCCAATGCGAGTCTCATCGCGGATGCGGTGGGCGGTTGCGCCGCAGCGCGGCTGCAGCGGCCCGCGGTTCCGACCAACATCGTCATGTTCGATACGACCGAGCCTGCCGCACTGCTGGCGGCGCGGATCCGCGAGGAGCACGTGCTGATTGGATCGATGGGTCCGCACACGCTCCGCTGCGTCACGCACCTCGGAGTGGACGCCGCAGGAGCGCGTCGCGCCGCGGAGGTGATCGCACGAGTGCTCAGCGCCTGATGACGCCATCTCGATCGACGCCATGACATGAAGAAGGCCCCCGGCACGTGCCGAGGGCCTTCTCGAAATCGAACGGTTTGGTGCTGAGTGCCTCGGGCCTCAGCTCGGTGTCGTTGCTGCCGGAGCCGCTGCGGGCGCCGCAGCGACGGGCTTGCTGACGCGACGACGGGTCACCGGCTTGCGCGCGGTGGTCTTGCGAGCAGCCGCCGGCTTACGAGCCGTGGTCTTGCGCGCGGTGGTCTTGCGAGCAGCCGCCGGCTTACGAGCCGTGGTCTTGCGCGCGGTGGTCTTGCGAGCAGCCGCCGGCTTACGGGCCGTCGTCTTGCGCGCAGTGGTCTTGCGAGCGGTGGCCTTGCGCGCCGCCGGCTTACGGGCCGTGGTCTTGCGCGCAGTGGTCTTGCGTGCCGCCGGCTTCCGCGCGGTGGTCTTGCGAGCCGTGGTCTTCCGTGCGCTGGTCTTGCGAGCCGCGGGCTTGCGTGCGGTGGTCTTGCGTGCGGTCGTCTTCTTGGCGCCGGCGCGCTTTGCGGTTGCCCGCTTCGCCGTTGCCCGCTTGGCGGTCGCCCGTTTTGCCGTGCCGCGTTTTGCCGTTGTGCGTTTGGCAGCGGTGGTCTTGGTACCGCGGACTGCGGTGCCCGCACGCTTCGCTGCGCCACGCAGACTCGCTTCGAGCCTTGCAACAGTCTTTTCGAGGCCCGCAAGTCTCTTTTCCAACTCGCCGACGGGCAACGCCTTCACGAGGTTCTGCACCGCTTTGACGAGATCCCCACCAGCGGCGGGTGCGCGACGGCGAGCTGTCGTCCCTACGCGCCTCACGGTGCGTTTGACGGCCTTCTCGACGCCGCCTCGCCTACGTCTGGTCCTGGCCATAACCTATGGGCCTCCTTGTTGTTTGTGACAGGAGGTGTCCAAAACCTCCGATCGTTCGGGCATAGCATGCTGGTTGTGATCGGGATTGTCAATGATTGTGCAGTGGGTTGCTGCCAGGGCAGGCAACTACACGGCGTGTCGGAATGCCTAATCCGGGGTGTCGCGAGCAACCTAAACCGCCGCGCAGTTGCGTATAGTGCGGCCTGCGCATGTCCGGGTCTAATGAGCGCTCCGCCCTGAGCATTGCTCAGCGGCAGTTCGACGCCACCGCCGACGCCCTCGGGCTTGATGACTCCGTTCGTACGGTGTTACGCGAAGTGAAACGCGAGCTCACCGTGCATTTCCCGGTGGAGATGGACGACGGATCGTTCCGGGTCTTCACGGGCTTTCGCGTGCAGCACAACATTGCGCGTGGCCCCGCGAAGGGCGGGTTGCGCTACCACCCGGGAATGACGCTGGACGACGCGCGGGCGCTGGCGATGTACATGACCTGGAAGACTGCGGTCGCCGATGTCCCGTTTGGTGGAGCCAAAGGTGGCGTGATCTGCGACCCGCACGCGCTGTCGCTCAACGAGCTCGAACATCTCACGAGACGATTCACGACGGAGATCTCACTCATCGTCGGCCCGGACCGTGACATTCCCGCGCCGGACCTCGGCACCGGCCCGCAGGTGATGGCGTGGATCATGGACACGCTGTCGATGCATGCGGGCTTCTCGGTCCCCGCGTCGGTGACCGGAAAACCGCAGGCGATCGGTGGCTCGGAGGGGCGCTTCACCGGACCGGGTCGCGGTCTCACCATGGTCACGGTGCTCGCGATGCGCGACGCCGGAATGGATCCGTCGGGCGCGCGTGTCGCGATCCAGGGATTCGGCAAAGTCGGCGGTGTGTCAGCCGAGTTACTGACAGCTGAGGGAATGACTGTCGTCGGTGTCTCGGACAGCACGTGCGGCCTGTATCGCGCCGACGGGCTGGACTTGACTGCGCTGCGTCACCTCAAAGAGGAGGGCGGTCATTTCTCGGACTACGGTGGCGCGGAACAGATCGACCGCGACGAGCTGCTCGCACTCGACGTCGACGTGCTCGTGCCCGCCGCGCTCGAGGCACAGATCAGCGCGCGCAACGCAAACCGTGTCAAAGCGAAGGTGATTGCCGAGGGCGCCAATGCGCCGCTCACCACCGAAGCCGACTCGGAGCTCAACGCGCGGGGCGTGCTCATCCTCCCGGACATCCTTGCCAATGCCGGCGGTGTTGTCGTGTCGTACTTCGAATGGGTGCAGGACATCCAGGCCTACTTCTGGGGTTCCGGCGAGGTGAACTCGCGGCTCCGGGAGGTCATGACCCGCAGCTATCAGCAGGTGCGCGGGGAGGCGCAGACCCACTCGGTGACGCTGCGCGACGCGGCCTTTCGGATCGCCGTGACCAAGGTGGCCGAGGCCACGCGCGTCCGGGGCATCTACCCGTAGGCGTCCCGGGGCCACGGCCGGCACGGGTCACCACCAGATGTGGTGGATGGGGCTCCTCCGGGACACAAGATGGTGGGATCCCAAGGCCGGACTCCCACCTCCCTCCTGTAGAATCTCCAGATGGAGTTCGAGTTGGGCAGAGGCAAACGGGCCCGGCGCGCGTACGGGTTCGATGAGGTGGCCCTGGTCCCGGGCCGCGTGACCGTCAACCCCGCTGAAATCGACGTCACATTCGCCGTCAACGGAACGACGCTCGAGATCCCATTCCTCGCCGCAGCGATGGATGGCGTGGTCGACACGCACTTCGCGAGGGAGATGGGCAAGCTCGGCGGCCTCGCGGTGCTCAACCTCGACGGCGTGCAGACCCGCTACGAGTACCCACTCGAAGTGCTCGCGGAAATCGCCGAGTCGCCACCGGACAAGATCAACACCCTGCTGCAGAAGATCTACACGGCACCGGTGCAGGATGGGCTGATCGGGCAGCGGATCGAGGAGATCACTGCCGGCGGCGTCGCATGCGCAGTGTCCACCGTCCCCGCGCACGCCGAGCGCCGCGCGCCGATCGTCCAGGAAGCCGGCGCGCACATGCTGGTCGTCCAGGGCACGGTGCTCACCGCCCGCCACGTCAGCAAGTCGTACAAGCACCTCTCGTTCTCGGAGTTGACCCACTCGGTGGACATCCCCATCGTCGCCGGCAACTGCGTCGACTACGCGACGGCGCTCGAGTTGATGGACACCGGTATCAAAGGACTGCTGGTCGGCGTCGGCCCCGGAGCCGCATGCACCACGCGCGCGGTGCTCGGTGTCGGTGTGCCGCAAGTCACCGCGACGAGCGATTGCGCGGCTGCTCGTGACGACCACTTCCGGCGCAGCGGCGAGCGCGTTGCAATCATCACGGACGGCGGCATGCGCCTAGGTGGCGATATCGCGAAGGCCTTCGCCAGCGGCGCGGACGCGGTGATGATCGGCTCGATCTTCGCGTCAGCAGCCGAAGCGGCGGGGCGCGGCAACCACTGGGGGATGGCGACCCCGGACCCCAATCTGCCCCGCGGCACGCGCATTCGGACCGGCGTCAAGGGCACGCTCCGCGAGATTCTTTTCGGCCCCGCCCACGTCGATGACGGCAGCATGAATCTGGTCGGCGCGCTGAAAGCCGCGATGGGAGTCTGCGGCGCACGCACCATCGCCGAATTCCAGGAGACCGAGATGGTGATCGCACCCTCGATCAAGACGGAAGGCAAGGTGCAGCAGCGCGAGCAGCGTGTCGGCATGGGGGTCTGAGGAGCGGTGGGAGGAAAGTGATGACTGTTGCGACTGATGCAGGGGCTCCGACACTAGCGCCTGCGCAGATCGCGCAGGACACGATCCTGGTCCTCGATTTCGGCAGCCAGTACAGCCAGTTGATCGCGCGTCGCGTGCGCGAGGCGCATGTGTACTGCGAGCTCGTTCCCGGCTCCATCAGCGCCGACGAGATCCGCCGGCGCGCGCCACGCGGCATCATTTTCAGCGGCGGGCCGGCGTCGGTGTTCGAGCCCGGCGCGCCGCATCCGGATCCTGCGCTCTACGACCTCGACATCCCCATTCTCGGCATCTGCTACGGCATGCAGTTGCTCGCGGTCGACCTCGGCGGAGCCGTTGCTCCAGCAGAACGTCGCGAGTACGGAAGCGCGTCGGTGACGGTTGACGACAACGCCGGGCTCTTCGCGAAACTGCCTTCGGAGCTCGCCGTCTGGATGTCGCACGGCGACGTCATCACCGAGCTCCCCACCGGATTTCGGGCAATAGCGCACTCGCTCAACTCGTCGTGCGCAGCGTTCGTCGGACCGGGTCGTCGGTACGGCATCCAGTTCCATCTCGAGGTCGCGCACACGCCACTCGGCCGTGACGTTCTGCGCAATTTCCTGATCGACGTCTGCGGCTGCGCGGGCACCTGGCAGGCCGACTCGTTCATCGAGACAACCATCGCCGCGCTGCGCCGGCAGATTGGCGACGGCAGGGTGATCTGCGCACTGAGCGGTGGCGTGGATTCGGCTGTGGCAGCCACGCTCGTGCACCGGGCGGTTGGTGATCAGCTGACGTGCGTCTTTGTCGACAACGGGTTGCTCCGCCGCGGCGAGGGCGAGCGGGTGGTCGACGTGATGATCACCCAGCGGCATATCCGGCTCGTGCATGTCGATGCGACGGACCAGTTTCTCGATGCGCTCGCCGGGGTGATCGACCCCGAGGAGAAACGCCGGCGCATCGGCGCGACCTTCATCCGCGTCTTCGAGGAGCAGGCAAAACGTCTCGGCAACATCGACTTTCTCGCCCAGGGGACGCTCTACCCGGACGTCATCGAGTCGACGTCGCACGACACCCACAACGCCACCAAGATCAAGACGCATCACAACGTCGGCGGGTTGCCGGAGAACCTCCGTTTCGAGCTCGTCGAGCCTCTGCGGTATCTCTTCAAGGACGAGGTCCGCAATGTCGGTCTCGCGCTCGGACTTCCCGAGGACATGGTGTTCCGCCAGCCCTTCCCGGGACCTGGTCTCGCGATCCGCATCATCGGTGAAGTCACTCGCGAGCGCCTCGAGACGCTGCGCGCCGCTGACTGGGTTGTGATCGATGAGATCAAGCGCAGCGGTCTCTACCGCAAGGTCTGGCAGTCCTTTGCGATCCTGACGCCGATCTCGTCTGTCGGAGTGATGGGCGACTACCGGACGTACGGCAACGTCGTGGCGATTCGCATCGTGGAGAGCGAGGACGGCATGACGGCGGACTGGGCCAAGGTCCCCTACGACGTGCTTGGATTGATGAGCCGGCGCATCGTCAACGAGGTGCCGGGCGTGAATCGCGTCGTCTACGACATCTCGAGCAAACCGCCGTCGACAATCGAATGGGAATAGGGCGGGTCCTCATCGTCGGATCCGGGGGCCGGGAGCACGCGCTGGCATGGGCGTGCCGCCGCGATGCGCCGGACGTGGCGATCATCGTCGCTCCCGGAAATGGCGGCACGAGTGAGATCGCGGAGAACGTCGCGGTTGATGTCACGGACGCGACCGCGGTGGCGAGACTCGCGGTCGAGCGCGCGGTCGACCTGGTCGTCATCGGGCCCGACGCGGCAGCAGCCGCCGGGGTCGCCGACGCGTGTGCGGCGAGCGGCGTGCTCGTCTTCGGACCAAGCGCCGCGGCGGCTCGCATCGAGTCGTCGAAGACGTACGCGAAGCAGGTCATGGATGCGGCGGGAATCCCGACCGCGCGCTGGATCGCCGGCGGTGCGGAGGATCGCAAACAGCTCAGCGCGTTCGTCGCCGAACTGGGTGGCATGTGTGTCGTCAAGGCTGACGGGCTCGCGCTTGGCAAGGGGGTTGTGGTGTGCGCCGACATCGATGAGGCGGAACACGCACTCGACGAGTGCCTCGCGGATTTGCGCTTTGGCGATGCCGGGCGTCAGGTCGTCGTCGAGGAAGTGCTCTCCGGCGTTGAGGTGAGTGTCTTCGGGCTGAGCGACGGGCGCAACGTGCGCAGCCTGGTGGCGTCGCGCGATCACAAACGCATCTTCGATGGCGACCGCGGCGCCAACACCGGTGGCATGGGGGCGATTGCGCCACCACCCGATGCCGCGTCGCACGAGTTCATCGCCGAGATTTCGCGCATCGTGCTCGAGCCCTGCATCGATGCGTTGCGGGAGCAGGGAAATCCCTTTGTCGGGTGTCTGTACGCTGGCCTGATGCTCACGCCGGAGGGCGTGCGCGTGCTCGAGTTCAACGCCCGTTTCGGGGATCCCGAGACACAGGTCGTCCTGCCGCTGCTCGACGAATCGCTGCTCGATGTGATGACTGCGTGCGCGCACGGCGAGGTTGGCGCGGGCATCGCGCGCGCCGTGCCTGGTGCCGCCGTCGGCGTCGTTGCCGCTGCGGCGGGCTATCCCGGGGACGTGCGTCGCGGCGACGCGATCACCGGTATCGACGCCCTCGACAGCGATGTCCTGTGTTTTCACGCGGGGACCGTGCGCGGCGCTGACGGCACGCTCCGGACGTCCGGAGGCCGCGTGCTCTGCGTCACCGCGCTCGGCGGCGACGTCTCCGCTGCTCGGACCCGCGCATATGGCAATCTTGCGCGCGTGCACTTCGAAGGAATGCAGGCCCGCACCGACATTGGACGTCCCGTCGCTGCTGGGGCACACACATGACGGCGCCGGTCCGCGTCGGCATCGTCGTCGGAAGCGAGTCCGATCTCCCCGTGATGAACACGTGCGGTGAGGTGCTCGACGGCTACGGCATCGGCTGGGAGATCGGTGTCATGTCCGCGCACCGAGCCGGCGATGTGGTTCGTGCCTACGGACAGTCCGCCTATGAGCGCGGGCTTCGCGTCCTTGTTGCCGGCGCCGGCGCCGCGGCGCACCTTCCCGGCGTGCTCGCATCGCTCACCACCATTCCGGTGATCGGCGTACCCCTCGCGGCGACGCCGCTTGCCGGATTCGACTCACTCCTCTCCATCGTCCAGATGCCGCCGGGCATTCCCGTCGCCACCGTCGCGGTCGGCCCGATGGGAGCACGCAACGCCGGCCATCTCGCCGCAGAGATCATCGGGCTGTTCGACGATGAGGTGGCCGCTCGCATCAAAGAAGAGCGGGCGAAGATGCGCTCCAAGGTCCAGCTTCCCGAAGGCTTCCGCTTCGAGTAGGAGCGCCCCGGACGGGCGCTGAAACGTCAGGCGGTCAGCGCTTGATGCCGATGCTCTTGCCTTCGGTGTATCGGATGGGCGCCTCGAGCGTGTCGACGAGGAACTCATCGCGATCGCCTCGGTCCCATGCCGCTTTCAACCCGGGTGCCGCGAGGTCGAAGTCCGGTCGAATCTTCTGGAAGAGCGCGCGCAGATCAATGTGGAGCTCCGTGATCGTCGGGCGGCCCCAGTACCAGTACCCGTTGTAGACCTTGAAGATCTTGAGCCCGGGTTCGAGGACGAACGTGTGCGGGATCATCGGATCGTGGGGCTCGTCGGTGAACTCCTTGATGTCGAGATCCTTCTGAATCGTGCGATCCGGGTCCGACAGGAACGGCCAGGTGGCACCGAGCGCGTCCCGGAACTCGTTGATGTTCAACTGGTTGTCGGTCGAGATGACCACGAGCCGCGTGTAGGCGTTGCGAAACTGCGGATAGGCCTCGACGAACTGGCCGAGAAACTGGTGCTCTTTCGGGTCGAACCCTCCGCGGGAGAGGTGGAGCACCATCGCGTTTCCGCCTTGGAGCTCCGAAAGGGTTCGACGCGTGCCCGCCTGATCGGCGAGCTCGTAGTCCGGAAACGACCCACCTTCACGAATATCGCTGCGCATCCGGCCTCCTCAACTCGAATGCCTGATTTTGACGAGTCCGACAGGTCGCGTTGAGCGCCACAAGCCGCGCCACTTCCCCGCTGACTAGAATGGCCCGCTGTGCCCCGATTGGAATTGGTGGAGACGTCTCTCCGCCATGGGCAGCAGTCGCTCATGGTCAGCAGGCTGCGCCTCCGCCACGCTCTGCCGGTCGCCGAGACCCTCGACCACTGCGGTTTTGCCGCGCTCGACGTCTTCGGCGGGTCGACTTTCGAGGCGTCGCTGCGATTCCTTGCCGAGGATCCTTTCGAACGGCTCCGGGCCATTCGGGCGGCGGCTCCGATCACGCCGTTCCTCGCGGTCATCGGCGGGCAATCGCTCGTCGGCCACCGGCAGGTGCCCGACGACCTCGTTGACGCTTTCATCGAGACATCGGCTGCGGCGGGGGTGGACATCTTTCGTTGCTACGACCCGCTGAACGACGTTCGCAACCTCGAGCGCTGCGCCACAGCGATCGAGGCGACCGGGAAGCAGGCTGAAGGGGTCATCGTCTACAACGAGGTTCCCGGCCGCGGTCTCGACGGGCTCGGCGATGTTGCCCGAAGGCTTGTCGACGCGGGGTATCCCACGATCTGCCTCCACGATCCGCTCGGCGTCCTGGGCGCCGCCGCCGCAGCTCGGGCGGTCCAGGTCATCCGCGAAGCGGCAGGGGTTCCGGTCGCGGTCTCGATCTCCGCACAGACCGGCATGGCCGCGCTCGCGTGCCACGCAGCTGCTGGTGCCGGCGCATATCGGGCCGATTGCGCGCTCTCGCCACTCGCGGGCGGGGCGTCAATGCCGGGCGCCGAGGCCTTGATCGCGGGGTTCGCGGGGACGGATGTGGACCCCGGTCTCGACCTCGAGCGCGTGGCTGCGGCCGCGCTCGTGCTCGAGCAGGAACTCGTGCACTACACGGATGTCATCGACCCGCTCGCCGCGCGCCTCGACACGTCGGCGTTGCGCGGACTCCTGCCGCCGTCGGCGATGGGGCACGCAATGGCGGAGCTGCGTGAGCGCAACGCCCTCGACCGGCTTGCCGAGGTGGAGGCCGATGTCGTCCAGGTACGCGCGGAGCTCGGTTACCCGCCGCTGATCACGCCGCTGACGGAGATCATGGCCACGCAGGCGGTCTACAACGTGGTGGAGGGTGATCGCTACGCGACCATCAGCCAGGAGATCAAGGACTACTGTCTCGGCCTCTACGGCGATCCCCCGGAACCGGTCGACCGCGAGGTACGGCGCCTCGTCAACGGTCGCGAGGAACCGATCACGTGCCGCCCGGCCGATCTCCTCGAACCGGCGATGGCGACGACTCGGCGCGAGCTCATCCGCGAGGGATATCCCACACCGGATGCGGCCGCGATGGTCACCTACGCGCTGTTCCCCAATGCGTATCTCAATCTCGTTCGCGGTGACGCCGTGGCGGAGCGACTCGGCGACGAGCCGGAAGCAGCACCAGCGATTGCGTCCTCCGAGCCGTTCGCGGAGTCCGATATCCCCGCAGCCGATGCGCAGGGAGAAGCCGCACCTGCACTGCCGGTGCGCGAGCTCACAGTCGAAGTCGACGGACAGAGTTACGCGGTGCGCGTCATCGGTGGCGTCGACTCGGGCGTCGCGGCCGTCGCTGCGCCGGCAGCCCCCGCTGCGCCCACCGTGCGTGAAGGGACCGTTGTCTCGCCGATGCAGGGATTGCTGCTCAAGGTCAATGTGAAAGTCGGCGACCACGTCGCGCTCGGCGAGGTTGTCTGCGTGCTCGAGGCGATGAAGATGCAGAACGACATCACCGCCACGCGCGCGGGAACGGTCACCGAGGTGTATGTCAAGGAGGGCGTTGTGGTCAGCCCTCGAGCACCGCTCATCCAGATCGGCGCCTGAGCGCCGTGCGACAACAGGTCATGTTCGACAAAGTCCTCGTCGCCAATCGCGGCGAGATAGCGCTCCGAATCATTCGCGGGTGCCGCGACCTCGGCGTCAAGACGGTCG
The DNA here is from genome assembly GCA_050010655.1 of Candidatus Dormibacteria bacterium. Lineage (GTDB taxonomy): Bacteria > Chloroflexota > Dormibacteria > Aeolococcales > Aeolococcaceae > Palsa-851. The sequence continues at coordinate 34,066 of JBEKKP010000003.1, read as the reverse complement.
CCGTGCACAGCGACGTCGACCGCACTGCCGCGTTCGTCCTGCTTGCCGACGAGGCTGTCGAGATCGGGCCGGCGCCCGCGGCGCAGTCGTACCTGGTGATCGACCGCATCATCGACGCCGCGAAATCCACCGGCGCCCAGGCGATCCATCCCGGGTACGGGTTTCTCAGTGAGAACCAGCAGCTCGCGCGGGCGTGCGCGGATAGCGGCATCGTCTTCGTCGGACCACCGCCGGACGCCATGGCGGCGATGGGCGAGAAAGTCCCCGCACGCGAGCGCATGCGCAACTCGGGAGTCCCGGTTGTTCCGGGAACAGATGCGCTCGGCGGCATCGAGGAAACCGTGACCGCAGCCGCAGCTATCGGCTACCCCGTCCTGATCAAGGCGAGCGCCGGTGGTGGTGGCATCGGTATGCGTGTCGCCCGCGACGAGGAGGAGTTGCGCGGCTCGTTCGACACCGCCAAGAGCACGGCGCAGCGAGCGTTCGGCAACGACACCATCTTTCTCGAACGCTACCTCGAGGAGCCGCGCCACATCGAGATACAGGTGCTCGCGGATACGCATGGCAACGTCATCCACCTCGGCGAGCGCGAATGCTCGATTCAGCGTCGCCATCAGAAAATCATCGAGGAAGCGCCGTCCCCGGTCATCGACGCGAAGACGCGCGCGCGGATGGGCGAGGCAGCGGTGACCGCAGCGCGAGCAGTCGGATACGTCAATGCCGGAACCGTGGAGTTCATCTATCGCGACGGCGAGTTCTATTTCCTCGAGATGAACACGCGCCTGCAGGTCGAGCACCCGATCACGGAACTCGTGTACGGCATCGACCTCGTTGCCGAGCAGTTGCGCATCGCAGCCGGCGAGCGCCTCACGCTGACCCAGGCGGATGTCGTCCCGCGAGGGCACGCCGTCGAATGCCGGGTGAATGCGGAGAATTACGCGCGCGGCTTCCTCCCATCGCCGGGCCAGGTCACCGGATATCACGAACCGGCCGGTCCCGGCGTGCGCGTGGACAGCTCGCTCGTGAATCCCGGGCTCGTCTCGCCGAACTACGACCCGATGATCGCCAAGCTGATCACCTACGCGCCGACACGCGATATGGCGCTCGACCGCATGCGCCGCGCGCTGCTCGAGTACGTGATCACGGGCATCCACACCAACATCGCGTACCACCTCGCGGTGATCGACGACCCGGACTTTCGCGCCGGGAACTACAGCACCGCGTTCATCGAGCAACATCCGGAACTCGTCGCGACCGCTGACGAATGGGCGAAACGTCAGGAACCGTTGCGGCGAATCGTGCGCGATCCGGCGCGAGCCGCGGCAATCGCCGCCGCAATCGCCGTCTCCGGGTAGCGGCGTGGAGCCGCGTTTCGGGCGGCTGTATGCGAGCGCGGTGCTTCGACCGCTGGCCGAGCAGGTTGTCAGCACGCTTGGTGTGCTGCCGGACGAGACCGTGTGCGATCTCATGTGTGACGGCGGGACACTCGGTGTGGCACTTGGCAGGGCAGTCGGCGCTCGGGGACAGGTCGTGCTCGTCGATACCGACACGGACTTGGTCCGTCGCGCCGTAGCCGATGCGTCGTTTTCGGGGTCGGGTGCAACGACGGGGCTTGTGAGCGATGCCGTGTCCCCGTTGCCCGACGCGTCGTTCGACCGGGTCGCGACGCTGTGCACGCTTGGATTTTGGGAAGGGGCATCGTTGTTCGAGGTAGCGCGACGCGCGACGCGTCACACGGGGCGTGCCGCGGTGCTCACCTGGGATACCACCGGGCCGCTGCACGAGTTGGCGCTCGTGGATGCGTTGCATCACGTTCTCGGCATGACCTCACCGTTCATGACACGCTGTCTCGCTCGTCCTGATTCCGAGCACGAGAACGGCTGGGAGTCCGTGCCGGTGCATGACGTCGTGCGATTCGACGGCATCGCGACGTACTGGGCGGCGATGGTCACCGAACGGCCGGTCGCCCTCGAGCTCGCGCACCAGAATGACGATGCGTTACGTGCGGTGCAAGCCGCGTGTCAGCGCGCTCTGGCCCCGTGCACGGCAGCGGATGGAACCATGCGGATTCCCGTGCATGCCACGCTGTATGGCTGCACTCCGGAGCCGCGACTCAGGAGCCGGCTTCGACCTGAGCCGTGAAGGCCTGCGCGAGCGCCACGCCATCGAAGTCGGCGAGCGAGGTGGCGATGTCGACATTGAGCTGCCCGGACGGTGCGTTTGCGATCGTGATCGTGGCCGTGCGTGTGTCGGCGTTGTAGACGGTCGTCGAAGGAACCGTCGCGCCGGACTCCGATACCACTGAGACCGCGCCGGCAACGGTGGATGCATCGAGGTCGCTGTCAAAGCTGACCTGCAACGTCGTGATGTTCCCGGTCGTGGTCGAGTTGACCTGCACCACATGCGGTCCCGCGGATTCGTCGCGGAGTTGCGTTGTGTTCGCCGACGATACGACGTATCCGCCCGCTGCCTGCTGTGTGAGAAGGAGCGTCTCGCTCGCGACCCGAGCGTTCGTGTGCGCGGCGTTCGGATCGACGATCAACTCGATGCTTGCGACCACGCTGCCGTCCGGCTGCAGGTACGTGTTGATGATGTAGGCGCGGCTGAGGTTCTGCGGCGTGTTGGACGCGGCGCCGGCGCCGGCGGTGCTGAGGGCAGCGATCGTACTGAGATCCGGCTGTCCGTTCTGGCCGACCTGCGCCTGGACGAATTGCTGCAGGGTCGTATTCGCGTCCGCAGGGATCTGCAAACCGGTGTGCACGGCACTGGCGCCAGGCACAGGGGCTTCCTCGATGCCCGTTCCCGCCGGCCCATTCGAAACGAATGCAAGCTGATCGCCACCCGGGGACAGGGTCAGCTGCGAGGCATCCGTGGGGGACGCGATCGCGAGTGGCGTGCCACTCGGCAGCTGCGCAACGACGAGTTCCGCAACCCCGGCCGTGCTAGTGCTCAGATACGCGGCCTCTTTGCCATTCTGGTCGAGCGTCACGTCACTTGGGGTGGCGGTCTGATCGGGAAGGGTCAGCATCGTCGGGGCCGCCTGGCCACCGATTGCTTCGGTGAGCAAACGGCTCGGCGAGGAGGAGGCGTCGATCCACGCCACGGTCTGGCCATCGCCGCTGAACGTGACGTCGGTGGCTGCACCCTGGAGTGTCTGCGTGGCTCCGGTGCTCCAGTGGAGCAGCGACCCGCTCGTGCCGGCTGCCGGCAGGACGTAGGCGTACGTGCCACCCGGCACCAGCCCGGCGATCGATCCCGAGGCGGCCGGGAGGGTGTAGAGGTTGTGGCGCGCGCGGGAAAGATCGACAGAGAAGATGCCCGTCCCGTCGGTGTACACGATCGTGTCGTTGGAGGCCCAGGTCAGTGCCGTCACCGGCGTCGCGGAGTCGGCGAGTCTGCTTGCCTGCTGCCCGTTGCTCTGGCTGGCGAAGATCTTCGAGCCGCCGTTGCCGTCATCAACCGCGAACGCCAGATACCGGTTGTTCGGCGAGAACGCCGCGGCACTCGCCGCCTGCGCTCCGATTTGCACGGGAGCTCCGCCTGCCGGGTAGTCGACCAGGGCACCGGGGACTTCGGGCGACTGCGTGATCACGCCTTCTGGGGTCGGCGTCGCGCTCGCCGATGGGGTCGCCGTGGCAATGGTCGGAGAGGGTGACGGTGACGTTGTCACTGACGCCGGCAAAACCCCCGCGGTGCTGACCACCGAGCCGTCGGGGGCGAACAGCAGCGATCCTGCGGCGCCGTTGACACCGAGGACGACGGGCTTGAGCGACGGGGGCACCACTGGGGCCGGCGTCGGCGTCGGGGCGGTCCCGAAGACGATGTTGATCGGCGCCGTTGCCGAAGCTCCCGACAAGGAGCGGATCGCGGTTTGGGCGATGCTCACCACGTACGGCGTGTTTGCGGCGAGGTGATACGCGGGCGAGATCACAAGGCTGTTGTTCTTCCAGGAGTACGACACCTTGACCGCCGGCTGGATGTGCACCCCGGCCTCGACCGCCTGCTCGTTCATCGGCTGGTTGAAGGCGACGGTGATCACCTGGTTGGGGCTCACCTCGTGCTGTGCCGTCAGCTGCGAGAACCCGGTCACCGTCTCCGCTGGGTGGTTGGAGACGAAGGTGAGGACGGTTGCCGTGATCAGCGCTGCTCCGACGAAAGCGCCGCCCCAGGCGAAGTGCGCCGGGCCGAGACGCCACCAGCGCCGAACGCCTCGTGCGCCGGCGCCACGCGATGCCTCGGCGACAAGCTGGGCGCGGAGCCGGTTCTGGAACCGAGGATCGGGCTCGACACGTGGACGCGCCGCGCGGACTTTCTGCGCCGTCTCGAGCAATTCGGGTTCGCCGTGGAACAGGTCTTCGAGCTCCGGATCGAACCATCCGCCCATCCAGGCCATCAGAACTGCTCCTCGACGGCCACGACGACGCCAAGCCGGAGGCGGACGCCGATCATCCCGCGATGGATGAGCAGCTTCACCGCTCCCTCGCTCTTCCCCAGGATCTCGCCGATCTGGGCGAGCTTGAGATCCTCGCCGAGCTTCAAGGTCATGGCCGCCCTCTGCTGCGGAGGGAGATCGTCGATGGCTGCCCACACCCGAGCGGCTTCGGCGCTGTCAACGACTCGGTCGTCAACAGGGCGAGCCGGATCAGCGACAGCGATTGCGCTGTCGAGGCTCGAGGTCGGTTTGCGGCTGCGGTAATGATCATTGATGGCATTGACGCTGATCTGATAGAGCCAGGCACTGAAGGGATGGCCCGCCGGTTTGTATCGCCCGATTGCGCGGAGTGCTTTGAAGAAGACCTCTGAGGTGACGTCCTCCGCGGCCTCCTGATCTCTCAAGCGGCTGAAGACGAACCGGTAGATCTGCCCGAAGTAGTGGTCGTACAGTTCCCCAAAGGCGTCTGCGTCCTGTTTGGCACGCTCGACAAGCTGGTCCTCATACGCCCGAGGCAGCGTCATCTCGGGTTCACCGGGCGCACTCGATCAGTCAACGTGGGCCGAGTTGGTCCGGTTACGTCGGCTGGCATGTAATCGTCCCGCTCCCTGATTGCCCGACCCCGGCGTGGCTTCGCCCCTTCCCGCGGTACTCCCGAGATCAGCTCACGACGCGTCTCGACCGCGAGGCCGGGCAGGTCAGTGATTATCCCCGCCACTCGCCCGTCTGCAAGGTATGAACGCAAGCGCTGCGGGCCGTCGACCGTCCAGACCATCAGCGGAAAACCCCGCGCCTGTGCTTCCGCGATCAGGCCGGTGCCGGGAATCCGCCGGCTCCGTCCGCGCACCGGTGCCAACCACTGATGGACGGCGAGCAGATCGGCACCGCACCGTTCGGCGAGATCGAACGGCAGCGCCTCATACCGCTGGGCGCGGCTGCGCAGGCGGCCCGGCCCGAGCAGCAGCCCGCACCGCGCATCCGGGGTAAGACGCTTGATCGTGGTGATCACCGACTCCTCGAAGGACGTGTACAGAAGCCGGTCGCCGGGAAAACGTCTCGACGCTGCCTCGATGATCTCGGCCTCGTAGCCGGGCTCCTTGATCTCGACGTCCAGCGCGATCCTGTCCGCGCAGAGATCGAGGACGGTGTCGAAGAGCGGCGGCTCGTGCCGGCTCAGCCGGACCAGCGCCGGGTAGGTGAGCATCGAGATGGGGATCCCACGTCGCGACGCGTTGTGATGCACGACGAGTTCGCCATCCGCCGTCCGGCGCACGTCCAGCTCCACCGCGTCAGCGCCGAGGGCGATCGCGGCCTCGAACGCGGCTGGGGTGTTTTCCGGGGCTTCGCGTGAAGCGCCGCGGTGGGCGATCACCAGGGGGAGGGAGGATCCACCGGTCACCTCGATAGAATGAGGGTACGTGATCCCCCGGTACGCCCCGCAGCAGATCGCGAAGATCTTCAGTGACACCTCGCGGCTGCAACGCTGGCTGGATGTCGAGTTGCTCGCGTGTGAGGGTTGGGCGGAGGTCGGCCGGATTCCGGTCGAGGCCCTTTCGGTCCTCCAGAGAGCAACGATCGATGCCGAGCGCATTGCTGAGCTCGAGGCTGAGCAAGGGCACGACATCGCGGCATTCGTCTCCGCCATCCAGGAGACAATCGGTGACGCCGGCCGGTATTTCCACCTCGGCCTGACCTCGTCTGACGTGGTCGACACGGCCCTGTCCACGCAGCTCCGCGACGCTGCAGCGGTGATCGATGCCGATGTCGAATCCCTGGTCGGGGCGTTGATCGAGCAGGCGGAGCGCCACCGGCTCACGGTGATGATGGGTCGCACCCACGGCGTTCACGCGGAACCGCTGACCCTCGGCATAAAGCTCGCGAATCACCTCGATGAGGTGCGTCGCGCACGCGAACGGCTCGCGGCGGCGACTGTGGAGATCGCTGTCGGGAAGATCACCGGGACAATCGGCACGCATGCGAGTGTTCCGCCGGAGGTTGAGGAGCACGTGTGCGCGCACCTCAAACTGGCGACCGCTCCTGTCGCAACGCAGGTAATCGCGCGTGATCGTCATGCGTCGTTCCTCACCGCGCTTGCGTTGCTCGGCGCCGTTCTCGAGCGTCTCGCGACGACGATCCGGCTGCTCCAGATCACCGAAGTCGACGAAGCCGAGGAGCCGTTCGGGCAGCGCCAGAAGGGCTCATCGTCCATGCCCCACAAGCGGAATCCGATTCTCTGCGAGCGCATCTGCGGGCTCGCCCGCGTCCTCCGCGGCTACGCGATGACTGCAATGGAAGACGTCGCTCTCTGGCATGAGCGCGACATCTCGCACTCGTCCGCGGAGCGTGTGATCCTGCCCGACGCCTGCGCATTGAGCGATTACATCGTGCGGCTTTCCACACGGATCGTCGAAGGGCTGCGCGTCAAGTCAGAGAACATGGCAGCGAACATCGAGTTGCACGGCGGCATCGTGTTCTCGCAACAAGTGCTCACCGCGCTGATTGTCGAAGCCGAATGGCCCCGCGAGCGCGCATATCGGGCAGTGCAGGCGCTCACCGCTCGTGCCCGTGACGACGAGGGTTCGTTTCGCGACCTCGTCTCGGTCGACGCGGACATCTCAAGTGCTCTGTCCGAAGCGACGATCGCACAGTGTTTCGACGTCGAACCGTATCTGGCGAATATCGACGTGACCTACCGACGTCTTGGTCTTTCGACGACAACAGCAGAACGAGCACCCCACAACGCTTCGGCGCCGGTGCTTGCAATTGAGGCCGGCCTGGCCGGTGGGAGGATGAGCTGATGCAGGTGATGAGCAGCGCGGAGATCGGTGACCTGAACCTGTTCCGGCGCGGCAAGGTGCGGGACACGTTTCAGCTGGCCGACGGAACCCTTTTGATGATCGCAACCGACCGCTTGAGCGTGTTCGATGTCGTGCTCCCGACGCCGATTCCGGGGAAGGGCACAGTGCTCACACAGATGTCGCGCTGGTGGTTCGCGCAGACGCAGGCGATCATGCCGAATCACCTGCTCGCCGACGACGAGGAGGCAATTCCGGAATCGGTCCGCGAGGACTGGCTACCGCGTTCGATGCACGTAGCTCGCGCGCAGCGGATCGACGTGGAGTGTGTCGTCCGCGGATTCATCAGCGGATCCGGATGGAAGGAATATCGCGAGAAGGGAACGCTCGCAGGCGAGCCGCTGCAGGAAGGTCTGCGCGACTCCTCGCGACTCCCGTCGCCGCGCTTCACGCCGGCAATCAAGAAGGACGACGGCCACGACATCAACATCTCGCGTCAGGAGCTCCGCACACTCCTCGGCCAGTCGCTCGCGGATGAGTTGGAGTCTGCGTCGCTACGCTTGTTCGACTTCGCAACGGCACGCTGCCAGGCTCAGGGCATCTACCTCGCCGACACCAAGTTCGAGTTCGGTTTCATCAACGGGAAACTGACGCTCATCGACGAAATCTTCACTCCGGATTCCTCGCGCTTCTGGGAGATGTCCCAATGGCGCGAAGGCGAACCCGCAGTCTCCTTCGACAAGCAGTTCGTGCGCGACTACACGGAGACATTGGGCTGGGGCAAGACATATCCCGGACCGGAGCTTCCCGAAGACGTCGTTCGCGGTACCACCCAGCGCTACATAGAAGCCGCTCGTCGCATCTGCGGAATCGAGATCGCAGGGGTGAATGCCGAATGACCTTCGCGGTCGAAGTCGTCGTCGTGTTGAAGCCCGTGGTCAACGACCCTCAGGGCCTCGTGGTACGCGACGGACTTCACCGGCTCGGATTTCCGGAGGTGCGATCGGTGCGCGTCGGGAAATATTTGGAGCTCGAGGTCGAGGGTGACGACGAGGCGTCGGTGCGAGCGCAAGTCGAAGCGATGTGCGAGCAACTCTTGCGCAACACCGTGATCGAGGACTCCCACATCGGATCGATAAGAGCGCTATCGGGTACTGGGCTGTGAGTGGTGGGGAGGGCATGAACGGAGCGGGGCCGTCTCGGAGCCGGGGCTACCCCCCCCGGCGAGAGCGAGGGGCGGAACGGCAAAGGCGTTCCGACCCCGTGCCCAGCGCAGTCCATGCCCTCCCCACCTTGCGGCGCAGGGGGTCCTGATGAGATTCGGAATAGCCGTGTTCCCAGGGACGTGGTCGGACAGAGATTGCAAGCACGCGGTCGAACTCGCGGGGCACGGGGCGGTGATGCTGTGGCACAAGGATCGGGATCTGCAGGGTGCGGATTGCGTGATCCTCCCGGGTGGGTTTGCGTATGGCGACTACTTGCGAGCGGGAGCGGTTGCGCGGTTCGCGCCCTTGATGGAGTCCGTGTCCGAGTTTGCAAATGCCGGTGGGTTGGTATGGGGAATCTGCAATGGGTTTCAGATTCTCTGTGAGGCGCATTTGTTGCCGGGAGCGCTGACGCGGAACAGTTCGCTGGAGTTTCGTTGCGTGCCAACGTGGTTGCGCGTTGAGACCGCCGATAGCGCTGTGACCTCGGGATGTGCGGTGGGTGACGTGCTCCAGGTTCCGGTGTCGCATGGAGAGGGACGGTTTGTTGCAGATGAAGCGACGCTCGACATGCTCGAACGTGAGCAGCGGGTCGCGTTTCGCTATGTTCGACGGGACGGATCGCCTGTTGGTGATGAGTCGCCGAATGGATCGATGCGCGATATTGCGGGGATCGTCAGCGAGCGACGCAATGTGCTCGGGATGATGCCGCACCCGGAGCGTGCGTGTGAGCCGATGCTCGGGTCGTCGGATGGGATGCGACTGTTTGAAAACGTCGCAAACTCAGTCAGTCGCACTGGTGCGATGCCGGTCGCTGCGGCGTCGTGACCACCATGCAATACGCGGCGGCGAGTGATGCGGACCTCGCGGAGGTGGCGCTCACTCGCAGCGAGTATGCGCACCTTGTCGACGCTCTCGGACGCGAGCCGAACCGGCTCGAGCTCGGCATCGTCGGCGCGCTGTGGAGCGAGCACTGCAGCTACAAGACGAGCAAGCCGCTGCTCGGCACGCTGCCGACTAAAGGTCCGCGCGTGTTGCAAGGCCCGGGCGAGAACGCCGGTGCGGTGGATATCGGCGAAGGTCTCGCATGCGTGTTCAAGATCGAGTCGCACAACCATCCGAGCGCGATCGAGCCGTACCAGGGAGCTGCCACCGGTGTCGGCGGGATTCTGCGTGACATCTTCACGATGGGAGCACGCCCGGTCGCGCTGCTCGACTCCCTGCGCTTCGGTCCGCTCAACGAGCCCCATCAACGCCATCTCTTCGACGGCGTTGTCGCCGGTGTCGGTGGATACGGCAACTGCATCGGAGTACCAACTGTCGGTGGGGAGCTGTATTTCGACGAGTCGTACCGGACCAACTGTCTCGTCAATGCGATGTGCGTGGGCATCGTCGAGCAGGGCAAGCTGACTCTCGCGACCGCGAGCGGTCCCGGCAACCTTGTCCTGCTCGTCGGCGCCGACACCGGTCGTGATGGCATTCACGGCGCCAGTTTCGCGTCGGTGGTTCTCGACGCAGACAGCAACGCGCGACGTCCCGCCGTGCAGGTCGGCAATCCATTTCTCGAGAAGTGCCTCATGGAGGCGTGTCTCGAGCTGGCCGGCGATCCACGCGTGATCGCGATGCAGGACCTCGGCGCTGCGGGTCTCTGCGGGAGCACGGCGGAGCTTGCGCATCGAGGTCATTGCGGCATCGACGTCGACGTCGCGCGCGCCTCGCGTCGTGAGACGGGCATGACGCCGTATGAGGTGATGCTGAGTGAGTCGCAGGAGCGCATGTTGATCGTTGCGAAGCCCGAGGACGTGCACTCGCTGCAGGAGGTCTTCGAACGCTGGGATCTGCATTCGGACGTCGTCGCGGTCATCCTCCCGGACGAGCGTTTTGTGGTTCGTGACGGTGCCGAGCAGGTATGCGATCTGCCGCTCGATCTGCTCGTCGACGGCGCACCGCCGCGCACGGCGCCGGGACCCCGTCCGGACCACCGTAAGACGCCGGCGGCAGCCGAGCGGACGGCGCCGGAATGGTCCGCGGGCGAGGCGCTGCTGGCGCTGCTGGGGAGTCCGAACCTGGGAAGCCGGTCCTCCGTGTATCGCCGGTACGACCACCAGGTCGGCGACGCCACGGTGATCCTTCCCGGTGGCGATGCCGCGCTCGTGCGCGTCGAGGGCACGCACCTCGGCATCGCCCTTGCGACCGACGGCAACTCGCGGTACACCGCGCTGGACGCGAGGCAGGGGGCGATGATCGCCGTCTGCGAGGCGGCCCGAAATGTCGTCGCGACCGGTGCGCAGCCGGCGGCGATCACGAATTGCCTGAATTTCGCCAATCCCGAGCACGCCGACGTGTGGTGGGACCTGCACGACGCGATCCAGGGCATCAGCGAGGCGTGCATCGCACTCGATATTCCAGTGGTGAGCGGCAACGTGAGCCTGTACAACGACACCGGCGGCACCGGGATCGATCCGACGGTCGTCATCGGGATGGTTGGTGTCATCGATGACGTGGCGCGGCGCTGCACTGCGGGATTTCAGGACGAGGGCGATGTGGTGGCGCTGGTCGGCCCCGTTGCGTCCGAACTCGACGGCAGCGAGTACCAGCGAATCGCCCACGGGGTCAGCGCCGGCTCGCCGCCGCACCTCGACCTGGCGCTCGAGCGTCGCGTACAGGCCTTCGTCATCGAGGCGGTCGCCGAGGGCCTCCTGCACTCTGCGCATGACTGCGCGGAGGGGGGTATCGCGATCGCGCTTGCGGAGTCATGTCTGCTGGGCGACATAGGCGCGAATATCGCGATCGACGAGATCGAAACCGGCGAAGGGTTGATTAACGGGTCGGCCGGTATACTCTTCGGTGAGAGTCAATCTCGTTTTGTCATCAGCTTCGCCAGGGAGGCACTTGTGCGATTGCACGAGCTGGCAGGGCGGCACTCGGTCCCCTTCCGCGGTCTCGGCTCCGTCGGGGGCGAGAGGGTCTGCGTGACCGGATGTCTCGACGTGTCACTCGCCGACGTGCGAGCGGTACACGAAGGAGCGTTGATCGAGCGTGAGTGATCAGGCCGGATTGAACGCCATCGACGACGACCATCTCCATGAGGAATGCGGCGTCTTCGGGGTGTTCCACCCGGGCGAGGACGTCGCCAACCTGACGTATTTCGGCCTGTACTCGTTGCAGCATCGCGGACAGGAATCCGCGGGCATTGCGGTCAGCGACGGTCGCGAAATTCGCATCTGCAAGGAAATGGGCCTCGTGTCCCAGGTGTTCGACCAGGAGACGATCGACGGGCTCCGCGGCAACATCGCAATAGGCCACACGCGCTACAGCACCACCGGCAGCGCGCGGCTGCTCAACGCGCAGCCCATCTCGGTCGAGCACCCTACGATCGGCCCGGTCGTGATCGCACACAACGGCAACCTCGTCAACGCCACCAAGTTGCGCGATGAGCTCATCACCAAGGGCTTCGATTTCGAGACCACGAGTGACACCGAGGTGCTCGGTGCGCTGATCGCGCAGACCGAGGCCGACACGCTGGAGCAGGCGCTCGCGGAGGCGCTGCCGCGTGTCGAGGGCGCGTACTGCCTCGTGTTCCTCACCAAGGACTCACTCGTCGCCGCGCGCGATCCGCTCGGTATCCGCCCGTTGTGCCTCGGCCGCTTCGGCGATATCGATGCACCCGGCGGCACCGGCTATGTGATGGCCAGCGAAACCTGCGCGCTCGATGTCGTCGGTGCGACGTTCATCTGCGAGATCGAGCCCGGAGAAATCGTGACCGTCGATGCATCCGGAATGCGCAGCACCAAGATTCAGCGCACCGCCGCGCACCGCGCGATGTGTTCATTCGAGTTCATCTACTTCGCGAGGCCCGACAGCGTGATGATGGGCAAGTCCCTGTACGAGTCGCGGCGCCACATGGGTCGCGAGCTCGCGCGTGAGGCGCCGGCTGACGGAGACATCGTCATCACGCTGCCGGATAGCGGCACGCCCGCGGCGATCGGCTACGCCGAACAGGCGGGATTGCCATTCGCGGAAGGGATGATCAAGTCGCGCTACATCACGCGCACGTTCATCCAGCCGACACAGCGTTTGCGCGAGGCGGGCATCCGCTTGAAGTTCAATCCGATGCGCCACGTGCTCGAGGGCCGCCGCGTGGTGCTCGTGGACGACTCGATCGTGCGCGGCACGACATCGCGTCGCATCATCGATGAACTGCGCCGCGCGGGAGCGAGCGAGGTGCACATGCGTATCGCGTCCCCGCCGATTGCATGGCCATGTTTCATGGGCATCGACATCGCGTCGCGACGTGAGCTCATCGCCGCGGGCCACACCGAGCGTGAGATCGGCGCGATGCTCGGAGCGGATTCGCTTCGCTATCTCAGCCTCGCGGGCCTGCGCCGCGCGATGGGGCAACCCGATGGCAACGGCTTCTGTTTTGCGTGTTTCACCGGCTCGTACCCGGTGGACGTCCCGGCGCAGCTCGAGATGGACAAGCTCGCGCTGGAGATTCCCGTCGCCGTCTCGTCCTGACCGTCAGTGACAGAGGACGCGCAGTCCGAGACGCACCTCGCGGAAATTCGCCGCGCCGCTGCGCGGATCAGAAGCCACGTGCGGCGCACGCCACTCCTGCGAACGGACATCGCCCCGGGCTTGATGGTCAAGCCGGAGTCGCTGCAGCTCACCGGGTCGTTCAAAGCGCGCGGCGCATTCAACGCGGTGCTGTGCCTGATCGAGCGGGAACCTGACGTCAGCGGCGTCGTCACCCACAGCTCCGGCAACCACGGTCAGGCGCTCGCGTGCGCGGCCCGCGCGGTCGGTCTCCCGGCAACCATCGTCGTCCCGTATGGCGTAACCCCTGCGAAGGTCGCAGGGATCCGATCGTTCGGCGCGACGGTCGTGACCGACGGCGTCACGTACGACAACCGCGAGGCGATTGCCGAGGAGATCGCGGCCTCGCAGGGCCTGCGACTCATACATCCATATGACGACTGGGACGTCGTGCACGGGGCGGGCACCGTCGGGCTCGAGATCCTCGAGGACACTCCGGCTCCCGGGGCCGTTGTTGTGCCAGTGGGCGGTGGCGGTCAGATCTCCGGCATCGCCCTGGCGTTGTCGGTGCTCTCGCCGGATACCGCGATCATCGGTGTGGAGCCCGAGAGCGCCGCCGACGCTGCAGAGAGCCTTCGGACCGGGGCGCTGCACTCACTCGACTCCGACCCGGCAACGCTTGCCGAGGGAGTGAAATCCAGATCGATCGGCAATCGTAATTTCGAGGTGATGGTGGCGGGCGGGCTTGTCCGCGACATCGTCACCGTCTCGGAGCGCGAACTCGAGGACGCGCTGCGTGTGGCGTGGACGCGTCTCAAGCTGGCCATCGAACCCACCGCCGCGCTGGCGCTGGCTGCGTATCTCACCGGCACAGTGCCTGCCGGCAGTGCAGAACACCCAACGGTGATCGTGCTCAGCGGCGGAAACTTCGATCCCGCAACGGTCGCCGCCCTGCTCATCGGGTAAAGCAAACGGCCCGAGCCGGTCGCATGCGGTGCACACAACCAGACCCGGGCCGCAAGAAACGCTGCGCCGCGAGGGCGCGTCCATCTAGCCGCGCCGGTATCTCGCGACGGCGAGGGGTGCGAAGACGGCGACGATTCCGACCGACCAGATCAACGAGCGGACCACGAAATACGACGTGGGGTGACCGAGCAACGCTTCGGCAGGCGCGCCCTCAGTGAGGCAGCGCACGGCGTTCACCATGACCGTCAACGGCTGATTCTCGGCGAATCCCTGCATCCACGACGGCATCGTCGCCACCGGGATGTATGCCGATGACACGAACGTGAACGGGAACACGATCAGCGCAAACCCTTGGGCCGCTTGTGCCGAGCCGGCGAGCATGCCCATGAGCACGAAGACCCATTCGAAGACGAAGCCGAAGAGCAGCACCATCGCCGCGGCCGCGAGCGCGCCACCGATGCTGCCGTGGATGCGAAAGCCCACGAGAAAACCGATCCCGACCGTGACGACGAGTCCCCATGCCTGGAGCACTGTGTCGGCGACTGCACGGCCCACGAGTACCGCGCTGCGCGGAATCGGCAGTGATCGCAGCCGTGCGATCAGCCCCGCACTCATGTCCTCGGCCATTCCCGCCGACGCGTACATCGCGTTGAAGAGCACGCCGGTGGTGATGAATCCGGGCACCACGAAGTCGACGTAGTTGATGCCCTTGATCGCGATTGCTCCACCGAACACGTACCGGAAGATGAGCAGGAACATGGCGCCCTGCAAGGTCCCGACCACGACGAGCTGCGGAGACCGGATGAACTTGAGCAGCACGCGGCGTGCAATCTGCCCGGTCGAGACGAAGATACCGGCGGCGTTGCCGCGTTGCGGTGCGAGTGCGATGCTCATGCCACCTCCTCCTTGGGTGCGCCCGTGAGGGCAAGAAACGCTTCATCGAGCGTGGGCTGGCGAACGGAAACCTCATCGATTGCGATGCCGGTGTCGTCAAGCGGCCGCAGTGCGGCGAAGACGCGTTCGGTGTCGGCGCTGAGCGCAACGCGCACGCTTCGAGTCGGCACGTCGATGGTTGCCGGCCCATCGCCGATCGCCATCAGCGTTGTGGCGACACGATCCAGTGCGGAGCTGTCCCTGACGTGGACTTCGACGACGTTGCGTCCGGCCAGGCGCTTCAACTCCCGGGGCGTGCCCGATGCGATCACCCGGCCGTGATCGATGATGGCGATCTGTGACGCGAGATGATCGGCCTCGTCGAGGTACTGGGTGGTGAGCAGGACATCAGTGCCGTTGGCGACGAGCGAGCGGATGACATCCCACAGCTCGAGGCGGCTGCGCGGATCCAGTCCGGTGGTCGGCTCGTCGAGGAGCAGCAGGCGAGGGCGGGCGACGAGGCTCGCTCCGAGGTCGAGGCGGCGGCGCATGCCGCCCGAGTACGTGCGGACGAGCCGGTCGGCCGCGTCAGTGAGGCCCATCTGCTCGATGACGGCGGCGGCATCGCGGCGGGCATCGCCGGCGGAGGCGCCGAAGAGGCGCGCCACCATCGCCACGTTCTCGCGGCCCGTCATGGTTGGCTCCACGGCGGCAGACTGCCCCGCGAGGGCGATGCTCCGCCGGACCGCGCCCGGATTGCGCGCCACGTCGACGCCCTGGACCCGAAGCGTTCCCTGGTCGGGCCGGATCAGCGTTGCGACGAGATTGACGAACGTCGTCTTGCCCGCGCCGTTCGGACCGAGCAGGGCCAGGACCTCGCCCGGCTGCATCGTGAGGCTGAGGCCGTCGAGAGCCCGTGTCTTGCCGAATGTCTTGACGAGGTCGGCGGCCTCCAGCGTAGGATTCATCTCTAACACCATCCGAGTGAAATAGCGTCTAACGGTGACGTGCTAGATGCTAGACTAACGTTGTTAGGCACGTCAAGCCCCTAACCATTCGCGGCCGGCTGGCCGCCGCAAGGGAGGACACGCCTGTGGCCCGTCAGGAGACGGAGGGATCCCGGCTCAACCGCGAAACGGTTATCCAGGGAGCGCTGGCAATGCTCGATGCCGTCGGTGTCGAAGGCCTCTCGATGCGCGCCCTTGCCGACCGGCTCGGCGTGAAGGCCGCTTCCTTGTATTGGCATCTCCGCGACAAGGATCAACTCCTCGAATTGGTGGCGGAGTCCGTCCTCGACCGTGTGGCGGTACCTGCGCCGGGATCGGCGTGGCGCCCGCAAGTGGTTGCGGTCTGCGCTGAGCTCTCGCGATATCTGAAGCAGCACCGGGGCGCCGCGACCGTGGTGCTCGGGTCCCCCGCCGTCGTGCAGCGCAGCCGCCTCACCCGCGACCTTGCCCGCCTTCTTTCAGCCGCGGGTCTTGCGGATGCCGAAGGAGCGGCGGCCACGCTCGTAATCGAATCCGCAGTGTCGGCGTTCACGGAACAGCCGGCAGCCAGCCGCGGGCCCGGTGGCCAGGCGATGACTCTTGCCATCGATTCGGGCTCATGGAAAGTGCTCGTCCGCGCCGCCCAGTCGGACACCGTCGACATCGCAACCTCAACCGGTGGGGGCGGTGCCGCGTCAGTGGAGGTCCGCCCGGGCAGCCTGGTGCTGGTGAAGAACCGCCGAGGCGGCGATCACGGCGCAGTGGAGTTGAGCCCCAATTACACGTGGTATTTCAAGATCCACGGCGGCACGTGGAACACGGTGCTCGACCTTTCCGGACTGCGCGTCAGCGGTATCGAGCTCGACAGCGGCGCCGGCAATGTGACGTGCACGCTGCCGGCTCCGGTGGGTGTGGTGCCCATCCGCGTCAATAGCGGCATCGTCGGGGTCACCCTGCACCGTCCCGCGAATACGGCTGCTCACGCGATGGTCTCTTCCGGTTCGGTGAAAGTCCGGCTCGACGACAAGCCGATCCGCGCCGTGAAGTCCGACATGCAGTGGGATTCGTCGACGCCCATGCGCAGCGACGACCGTTACGACCTCGCGGTGTACAGCGGCTGCGTGCGCGTGACCCTGGACACGGCCGCACCGGTCACACGCTCCGCGGTGCCGGCTTCGGGTTCGGCGGACGACGACTCGGCGTGGCGTGCCGACCAGGGCGTGAGCCTCGTCCTCGACGGCATCGAGAAGCGGCTGACCGATCGCCAGTCCGGTTGATCCGGCTCGAGGAACGATTTGCTCATCCTTGGCGTGTCGATTTCCGGTCATGAGTTCCGTATAGGAGGTGACGGGCCGGATGACCGGCCACCAGAAGCAGACGGCACGATCTCGCCAAAGGGCTCGTGCCAAGGAGGAACCCCGATGAAGCAGTACATGCTCAGCGTCTATCACGCAGACAAGGGCCCAGCGTTGGCGCCCGAGGTGATGGCCAAGAGTATCCGCGACGTCGATGTGATCAACGCGGAGCTGATGGCGGCGGGCGCCTGGATCTTCGCCGGCGGCTTGCACAACGACAGCACGGCATCGGTGGTGAGCGTCAGGGACGGCGCTGTGGTCACCACCGACGGCCCGTACGCAGAGGCCAAGGAGCGCATCGGCGGCTTCTGGATCATTCAGGCGGAGGACCTCGACGCCGCGCTCGCGTGGGCGCGCAAGGCGACTGTCGCGTGTGTCGCTCCGATCGAGGTCCGGCCGTTCCAGGATGCGCCGCCGGACGCCTGATTCCAGACATGCCGCGGGTGAGTGATTCGGAGATCGAGCGTGTGTTCCGCGAGGAGTTCGGGCGTGCCGTGGCCGTGCTCGTCCGATCGTTCGGGGACATCGACATCGCTGAGGAGGCAGTCCAGGAAGCGTTCACCGTTGCGGTGCAGCGGTGGCCGGAGACGGGACTGCCTCCCAGCCCGGCGGGCTGGATCATCACCACGGCAAGGCGCCGTGCAATTGATCGTCTTCGCGGTGACGCCGCGCGAGCTGATCGCTACGCCAAGGCCGCGCTGATGCAGGCGGAACGCAACCCGATCGACGACGGACCAGTGCGCGACGAGCGCCTCCGGCTGATCTTCACCTGCTGCCATCCCGCACTCGCCACGGAGGTACAGATCGCGCTGACACTGCGGTTGCTGGGTGGTCTCTCGACCACGGAAATCGCGCGTGCATTCATCGTCCCCGAGGCGACCATGGCGCAGCGCATCGTGCGAGCCAAGCACAAGATTCGGGACGCCGGAATCCCGTATCGCGTGCCGGCATCGACGGAACTTGCAGCCCGGCTCAGCGCGGTGCTCACGGTGGTCTATCTGATCTTCAACGAGGGGTACGTGGCGAGCTCCGGCGAGCGCCTTGATCGCGCAGACCTGTGCGTCGAGGCGATCCGCCTTGGCCGGATCCTCACCGAGCTCATGCCGGACGAGCCCGAGGTGCTCGGCCTGCTCGCGCTCATGCTGCTCGTCCACTCGCGCCAGCGCAGCCGGACATCGGCGAGCGGAGATCTCGTGCTCCTCGACGATCAGGATCGTTCGATGTGGGATCGCTCGCTCATCGAAGAGGGCCAGCAGATCGTCCGCGAGTGCCTGCGGCGCAATCAGCCTGGTCCGTATCAGATCCAGGCCGCGATCAGTGCGGTCCACAGCGATGCTGCGCGCGCAGCCGACACCGAGTGGGGACAGATCCTCCAGCTGTACGACCAGTTGCTCGCGCTGAACCCGACGCCCGTCGTTGCGCTCAACCGTGCGGTCGCCCTCGCGGAGGTGCGCGGCGCCTCAGTGGCGCTGGACGCAGTGGACCGTCTCGACTTCGGCGAGTACTACTTGTTCCACGCCGTGAGGGCCGATCTGCTGAGCAGGGTCGGCCGCAACGATGACGCGCGTGCCGAGTACGTCCTCGCCGTCGAGCTCACTTCCAACGCCGTCGAGCGGACGTTCTTGATGCAAGCACGCAACGCGCTCCCTGCGTAAAGGAGCGATCGCCGTCGGCCGCCGATCAGCGGAAGCCGATACCTGCGAGCGCCGCCGAACCCGGGGTGAGCTGCTCGTACGGCACCTGCGTCAGCGGTGTCGCGGTGGTGTTGCCGAGCTCGTGCAGATCGGATGACTGCTCGTCGATGTACAGGAGCCCGGTCACGATCTCTCCGCGGCCGCGCGACGCCATCAGGTGCTCCATGACGGCCATCCGGTCTGTGGGGTCGTAGCCGTCCGGGACACTGCGGAAGCGCAACGTCGCGCCGTCGTGCATCGGAATGCTGACCACGCCTTCGGCGGGGATCGTTGCCGAGATCTCTTCAGCCGGTGGCACGAAATCGGTGACCGTCATCTGCACGTCGTGCTGACGCGTGAAGAGATAGCTCTTGGTCGAGCCCTCGTGGTCGTTGAACGTGACGCACGGCGAGATGACGTCGATGATCGCGAGCCCGCGATGGGCCATTGCCGCGCGGAAGATCGGCACCAACTGGCGCTTGTCGCCCGAGAATCCACGTGCGAGGAATGTCGCGCCAATCGAGAGCCCGAGCATGATCGGATCGATGGGCTGCAGATGATTGGCCTCGCCGCGCTTGGTGGTGGAACCGATATCTGCCGACGCGGAGAACTGGCCCTTGGTCAGCCCGTACACGCCGTTGTTCTCGATGACATAGACCATGCGCACGTTGCGCCTCACCAGGTGCGCGAGGTGGCCGAGGCCGATCGACAACGAATCGCCGTCACCGGAGATGCCGATGCACAGCAGGTCGCGGTTGGCGGCGCTCGCTCCGGTGGCGATCGGTGGCATGCGGCCGTGACAGCCGTTGAACCCATGCGCGCCGCGAGCGAAGTACGCGGCGGTCTTGGCGGAGCAGCCGATGCCGCTCAACTTGGCGATCATGTGCGGTGGCGTGTCGCTCTCCCAGAGGGCGTGCGTGATTGCGGCGGTGACCGAGTCATGGCCGCAGCCGGCGCACAACGTCGACATGCCGCCCTCGTAGTCACGAATCGTCAAACCGAGCGCGTTGCGTTCGAGTCCGGGATGCGTCACCACGGGTTTGACGATGGATGGCATGGTCAGGCCCCCACGATTTTGACGACGCCGTCGACGACATCGTCTGCACTGAGCGGGTAGCCCCCGTACGCCAGAACGGACCGCAGCTTCTCCTTCGGAACGGGTGTCTCGAGGGTGAGCAGAGTGCGCAACTGGGCATCGCGGTTCTGCTCGACGACAACGAGCGTCTCGTGATCATCGAGGAACGCGCGCACGCCGGCGCCGAATGGAAAGCCACGGATGCGCATGTAATCGGCGGCGATCCCCTGTTTTGCGAGGATCTCGATCGCCTCCAGGACGGCGAGCTCGCAACTGCCCAAGGTCACGATCGCGAGCGGGGAATGTGCGCGCTGGTCCACGAGCGGCGCAGGGGTGTGCTCCGCAGCGGCCGTGTGCTTGCGCGCGAGGCGATCGAGGACGGCCTGGTATTCCTCGGGATATTCGGTATACGCACCTTCGATGGTGTGACCCGAGCCGCGCGTGAAATATGCGCCGAGCTCGCTCACGCCGGGGAGGGTGCGCGCCGCGACCGACTCCGTATCGGCTGGCTCGTAACGGTGGAAGACCTCGAGCTCGCGCAGGTCGCCTGCGTCGAGGACGCGGCCGCGATCGGGCACATACGAGTCGTCCCATTCGAGTGCGGGGCTCACCCAGTCGTTCATACCGATGTCGAGGTCGGACAGCACGAAGACCGGTGTCTGGAATCGCTCCGCGAGGTCGAAGGCGACAGGTGCCATCTGGAAGCACTCCGCCGGACTCGAAGGGAACAGCAGGATGTGCTTGGTATCGCCGTGCGACGCATACGCGCACGCCAGAATGTCGGCCTGCTGCACGCGTGTGGGCATCCCCGTCGACGGGCCGACGCGCTGCACGTCGAACACCACTGCTGGGATCTCCGCGTAGTAGCCCATGCCGAGCAGTTCCTGCATGAGCGATATTCCTGGCCCCGATGTCGACGTGAATGCACGTGCTCCGGCCCACGACGCGCCGAGCACCATGCCGATTGCGGCAAGCTCATCCTCGGCCTGCAGCACGAGGTAGTTGTTCTGACCGGTCACCGGATCGCGCCGGAATTTGGCGCAGTACTTGGCAAATGCGTCCATCAGCGACGTCGACGGTGTGATCGGATACCAGGCCGCAACTGTTGCGCCCGCGTACACGCATCCAAGTGCCGCCGCGGTGTTGCCGTCGATGAGGATGGAACCGGCAGTCGCGTTCATCGGTTCGATCCGGCACGGGAGTGGATAGTCGAAATGCGACGTCGCGAAGTCGTAGCCGAGACGGAGCGCTCGCTGGTTGGACTCGCGGAGTCGATCCTTGCCTGCGAACTGCTCGGTGAGCAGTTGCGCGATCACGTCCATGTCGATGCCGAGCATCGCGACGAGCGCTCCCGCGCACGCAATGTTCTTCATGAGAATGCGCTCGCGCGGACCGCGAAACTCGTCGTTGCACAGCTCGGCGAGCGGCACGCCGAGGTAGGTCACGTCCTCGCGGATCAGGTCGCGGTCGAGCGGCCATGACGAGTCGTACATCGTGAATCCGCCGCCCGCCACCTCGGCGATGTCGCGCGCGTAGGTCTGCCCGTTCATCGCCACCATGAGGTCGTACTCGCGGGCGCGGGAAACGTGGCCGTCCTTGTTCACGCGGATCTCGTACCAGGTGGGCAGTCCCTGAATGTTCGAAGGGAAGAGGTTCTTGCCGGACACCGGCACGCCCATCCGGAAGATCGAACGCATCAGCAGGTTGTTCGCGCTCGACGAGCCGGTGCCGTTGACGTTCGCGAGCTTCAGCGCGAAGTCGTTCACCTTGCTGCGGGTCTGCTCGAAATGCTCTGCCGCCATGTCAGGTCGCCACCGGAATCGGGGTGAGGAGCGCAAGCGGGAGCAGGAGCTCGAATTTCTGCATGTCCCACGCGGCAGTTGGGCAACGCTCGGCGCAGAGGCCGCAATGCACGCAGAGGTCCTCGTCTTTCACCATCACGCGTCCCGTCTGGGGCAGTGCTGCGGAGACATACAGCGCCTGGTCGAGGTTCTTCGCGGGAGCCGACAACCGCGTGCGCAGGTCGGCCTCGTCACCGTTCTCGGTGATGGTCAGGCACTGCACCGGGCAGATGTCGATGCACGCATCGCACTCGATGCAGAGCGGCGCAGCGAAGACGGTCTGAATGTCGCAGTTCAGACAGCGCTGCACCTCGCGCGCGGTCTGCTCTGCGGAGAACCCCACCTCCACCTCGGTGCCGATGCTCTGGAACCGGTGCGTCAGCTCGACGTGTTGCATCTTCTGCCGGCTCGACGGGTTGTAGTCGTTGTTGTAGCTCCACTCGGTGAGCCCCATCTTCTGGCTCACGAGGTTGACGCCTTGCGGCGGCCGGGACGTGACCGCGATGCCTTCGCAATGGTTGTGAATCGAGATAGCGGCCTGATGACCGTGCTCGACCGCCCAGATGATGTTCTTCGGGCCCATCGCCGAGTCGCCGCCGAAGAAGACACCGGGGAGCGAGGACTGGAAGGTCACGGGGTCCACCACCGGCATGTCCCAGTCACCGACTTCGAGGCCGAGATCGCGCTCGATCCAGGGGAAGGCGTTCTCCTGACCGATGGCGAGGATGACGTCGTCGCACGGGATCACCACGCTGTCGATGACCGTCGAGCGGCGCGCCTGGTCATCCCATTCGAGCCGCTGAAACTCCATGCCGACGAGCTTGCCGTCCTCGATGACGAAACGGGTCGGAGCGTGGTTGACGAGGATTTCGACACCCTCCTCTTCCGCGTCCTCGAGCTCCCATGACGAAGCCTTGAAGAAGGTGCGCGGACGCCGCGCCATCACCTTGATGGCGGTGCCACCGAGGCGTAGCGACGAGCGGCAGCAGTCCATCGCCGTGTTGCCGACGCCGATGATCAGCACGCGCTCGCCGATCTTCTCGGTGTGTCCGAAGGCGACCGATTCGAGCCAGTCGATGCCGATATGGATGCGGTCGCTGTCGTGACGTCCGGGAATGTCGAGATCCTTGCCTCGCGGCGCCCCGGTGCCGATGAACACCGCATCGAAGTCCTGCGCGAGCAGGCTCCGAAGGCTCGAGACCGGCGTGTTGAGCCGGAGGTCGACGCCCATGTCGACGATCGTGGCGATCTCCTCGTCGAGCACCTCGGCAGGCAGGCGGAACGCCGGGATGTTGGTCCGCATGAGGCCACCCGCGGTCTCGTGCTGCTCGAGGATGACCACGTCGTAGCCGAGCGGCATGAGGTCGTTGGCGACCGTGAGTGACGCGGGTCCGGCGCCGACGCAGACGACCCGCCGCCCGTTCTTGTTCGTCGGAATCACCGGGAGGCGATCCTCGATATCGCCGCGCAGATCGGACGCGACGCGTTTGAGGCGGCAAATCGCGACAGGCGCGCCGTCGATCCTCGTCCGCCGGCACGCGGGCTCGCACGGCCGATCGCAGGTCCTCCCGAGAATCCCCGGGAACACGTTGGATTCGCGGTTGGACATGTACGCGTCCGTGTACCGCCCCTGAGCGATCAGACGGATGTACTCCGGGACGTTGGTGTGGGCCGGACAGGCCCACTGGCAATCGACGACCCGATGGAAATAATTCGGGTCCGACGTGTCGGTGGGATTCACTAGTTAGGGCAGGATTCCTGGACTTGGACCGTGTTGCCTACATGGTGACACCGCCACGCCGTCCTGCGATGCCCGTCGCCATTCCGCGTCCCGTGTGAAGCCGCCGATACACTCTCTTCCCAGATGGGTGATCTTCGCTACGCGGATGCCGGTGTCGACATCGATGAGGGCAACCGTGCCGTCAGCCTGATCCGGCGCACCATCGCATCCACACATACCGGCCAGGTCCTCGGCGGGATCGGAGCCTTCAGCGGGCTGTTCGCGCTGGAGCCGGGCTCGCCCGACGGGCGGGTGCTCGCCTCGAGCACGGATTCCGTCGGCACCAAGGTCAAGGTCGCGATCGCCACCGGACGTCACCGCGGCATCGGCATGGACCTGGTCAACCACTGCGTCAACGACATCCTCTGCTGCGGCGCGGACCCGCTCTTCTTTCTCGACTACTACGCCACCGGCAAGCTCGTGCCGGAGCAGCTGGCCGAGCTCATCGAGGGGATCGCGGAGGCGTGCCGCGCCGCCGGATGCGCGCTCATCGGCGGCGAGACCGCCGAGATGCCGGGCGTGTACGCACTCGGCGACTACGACATCGCCGGCTTCATCGTCGGATCCGTCACGGCGTCGGCGATCATCGACGGCAGCCGGGTGAAGGCGGGCGATGTGCTGCTGGCACTCCCGAGCAGCGGGCTGCACACCAACGGCTACTCGCTGGTGCGCCACATCGTGGCCGAGCACGAGCTGCAGTGGTCGGATGTCCTTCCCGGTACCGACCGGCCGCTCGTCGACCTCCTTCTCGAGCCGCACCGCTGCTACCTGCACGCGATTCGCGAGGTGCGCGCGCAGACCGACATCCGCGCGATGGCGCACATCACGGGCGGTGGCGTCATCGACAACGTCCCGCGGGTGCTTCCCGAGGGGCTTGCCGCAACCATCGAGCGGTCCACCTGGGACGTTCCGGCGATCTTCGGCGCGATTCAGAAGGCAGGCGGCGTGCATCTCGAGGAGATGTGGCGCACCTTCAACATGGGCGTGGGCATGGTGGTGATCGTGCCGCCCGACGTTCCCGAAATCGCTTCAGCCGCGGGGATCCCGGTCTGGCGCATCGGTGAGGTGGTGCCCCAGTCGGGCACACGGCGGGTCATCCTGAAGTGAGCGAACGGACCCAGGTCGGCGTGCTGGTGTCCGGAGCAGGGACCAACCTCGATGCGCTCCTGCAGGCGTGCAGGGACCCGGCATTTCCGGCTCGAGTGGCGCTCGTGGTCTCGAACCGGCGCAGCGCGCACGCACTTGACGTGGCCCTCGGTTGGGGTGTGCCCGCTGTGGCGTTGCCGCAAGCGGATTTCGGCGGTGACCCGCAAGCCCGCGACCGCGAGATCCGCGCGCGGTTCCAGGCTGCCGGTATCCGTCTCGTCGTGTGCGCCGGCTACGATCGGATCCTGAGCGACGAGTTCCTCGACGCGTATCCCGACGCAATCATCAATGTGCATCCGTCGCTGCTTCCGGCCTTTGCCGGTGGCATGGACGCAATCGAGCGAGCGTTGGCGCGCGGCGTTCGTGTGACCGGGTGCACGGTGCAGTTGCTCGAGCGTGGCGAGGCCGACGGCGGACCGATCGTGCTTCAGAAGGCTGTCCCCGTCGAGATGGACGACGATGCGGCGTCGCTCCGCCAGCGCATCCACCAGGCCGAATGGGAACTGCTCCCCCAGGCCGTGGCGCTCTGGAGCACCGACCGGCTGCAGCGCGTCGGCAACCGAGTCCGCGTGCTACCGGCACCCGAGGTGGCGCCGGTATGACCACGCGGGCACTGCTGTCCGTGAGCGACAAGACTGGACTGATCGAATTCGCGCGCGGCCTGGTCGAACACGGGTACGACCTCGTGGCGACGAGCAGCACCAGCCGGGCGCTGATCGATGCCGGCGTCGAGGTGCAATCCGTCGCCGACATCACCGGCTTCCCGGAGATGCTCGACGGCCGCGTTCGCACGCTCCATCCCGCGATTCACGCGGGGATCCTCGCCCGGCGCGACAACCCCGAGCACATGCGCCAGCTCGCCGAGAGCCGCTTCGAGCCGATCGACCTCGTGGTCTCATCGCTGTACCCCTTCTCCGACACGCTGGCGAGTGGGGCGGATGAGGAAACGATCATCGAGAACATCGACATCGGCGGGCCCACGCTCATCCGCGCCGCGGCGAAGAATCGCGATTCGGTCGCTGTGGTCGTGTCGCCATCGCAGTACGAAGCTGTGCTCGGCGAATTGCGTGAGCACGGGTCCGTGTCGATTGCGACCCGCCACCGCCTCGCCACCGAGGCATTCGCCCACGTGGCCGCGTACGACACGCAGGTCGCGGCGTGGCTGCGAAGTGCTTCGGCCGAAACGACCCTCCCCGAGGAGCTGACCGTTGGCGGGCGCCGGCTGCACGAGCTCCGCTACGGCGAGAACCCGCACCAGCGCGGCGCGCTCTACTCGGTTCCCGGGGCACCCGGCGGCATGGCCCACGCTCGCCAGCTGCAAGGCGCAGCGCTCTCCTTCACCAACTGGCTCGACGTCGATGCCGCTCGCGCACTGGTCGCCGAGTTCGAAGAGCCGGCCGCCTGCGTCATCAAGCACACCAACCCCTGCGGCTTCGCCGTCGGCGACAGCGCAGTGGACGCATACCGCCGCGCATACGAGTGCGACCCGCGCTCCGCGTACGGCGGGATCGTCGGCATCAACCGCCACATCGATCTCGCCACCGCCGAAGCGCTCACCGAGACGTTCCTCGAAGCTGTGGTCTGTCCCGGCATCGACGAAGCGGCGGCCGCGCACCTGGCCACCAAGCAGCGGATTCGCGTCCTCGTCGTCGATCGGCCTTCCCAGTCCGAGCCGCTCGACGTGCGCAGCATCGATGGGGGACTGCTCGTCCAGACCCGCGACCGCGTCCTCACCGATCCCACCGCGATGAATGTGGTGAGCGTTCGTCAGCCCGATGACGCGGAGTGGCGGGACCTCCTGATCGCTTGGCGGGTCGTCCGGCACGTCAAGTCCAACGCCGTGGTCATCGTCCGCGACGGCATGGCGGTGGGAGTTGGTGCTGGTCAGATGTCCCGGGTCGAGTCGTCTGAGTTGGCCGTCGCCCGCGCGGGGGATCGCGCAAGGGGCGCCGCCTCAGCCTCGGATGCCTTCTTCCCGATGCCGGACGGCCTCGAGACCCTTGGGAACGCCGGGGTGCGATCGGTCATCCATCCTGGCGGCAGCAAGAACGACCCCGTGGTCACTCAGGCCGCCGACGCCCTCGATATGGCCGTGGTCCTGGCAGGAGAACGGCACTTCCGCCACTGACCCGGCGAGCGCCCTCTGGGTCGCGTTCCCGCCGGACGCGGTCCCCTTCGGGCACTGAACGGAAATCAGCGCCCGTTGCGCCGCCCGTTCTTGTCGTGCTTCGCCTGGTCCTCGATGCAGAACCGCGCCGTCGGGATCGCCTCCAGACGGGCCTCGCTGATCGGGTTCCCGCAGGCCTCGCACTTGCCGTATGAGCCGACGTCAACCCGAATGACCGCCGCCTCGAGCTCCTCGAGCTCTAGATCGGCGTGCTGCAGCACGCTGTGGTCGATCTCGAGGCCGATCGTCTCGCTTGCAAGCTCCGCAGGGTGCTGCTCTGCCGAGGAGAGCTCGCGCTCCGTCGCTTCCTGGGCGTCCGCGGTGAGCCGGTTCGCTGCGGTCCGGAGCTCCTCGATGCGCGCCCGCTCAGTCAGGAGCCGGGTGCGGGCCTCGTCGCTGTTCATGGTCGTGGGATACCCCTCGTGTCTGCTCAAGAGCGGTGTCGTCCGAGGACAACGTGCCCGCGATGGATCCCATGTGATCTATCGCAGTTCGTCCACTCTCGGCCCGCAGGTTGCATCCATTCTCACCAACTGGCGCGGGTTAAGCAATGGGTGGGACGGCGGCCGGAGGAGCGAGCCAGAGCACGGCGAGCGGTGGCAGGGTCAGCCGCGCCGAATACGCGAAAGCGTGCATCGGCTCGGCTTCCGCATCCACCGTGCCCATGTTGCCGATGCCGCTGCCGCCGTACGGGAGCGCATCCGTGTTGAGCACCTCGGTCCACTGGCCGGGCAACGGCAGTCCCACACGGAAGTCGTACCGGACGACCGGGGCGAAGTTGGCGATGCAGGCGATCCCCGGGTGTCCGTGGGCATCGCGGCGGACGAAGCTCAGCACGTTCTGATCGGCGTTGCCGGCATCGATCCACTCGAATCCGCCCGGGCTCTCGTCCAGCTCCCAGAGCGCAGGCGACGCCGTGTACAGCGCGCCGAGGTCAACCATCAGACGATGCACGCCGGCGTGGGGCGGGTCGTCGAGCAGCCGCCAATCGAGCTCGGACTCGTGCGCCCACTCGCGCTCGTCGGCGAGCTCGCCGCCCATGAAGAGCAGCTTCTTCCCCGGATGCGCCCACATCCATCCGTACAGGGCGCGCAGATTCGCGAACCGTTTCCAGGGATCGCCGGACATCTTGCCGAGCAGCGATCCCTTGAGATGGACGACCTCGTCATGGGACAGCGGCAGGATGAATCGCTCCGACCACGCGTACATCAGGCCGAAGGTGAGCAGGTGGTGCGCATACCGACGGTAGATGGGGTCCTTGTGCAGGTAGTCGAGCGTGTCGTGCATCCAGCCCATGTTCCATTTGAAGTCGAACCCGAGTCCGCCGCTCGCAGTGGAGCGGGTGACGCCAGGCCACGTCGTCGACTCCTCGGCGATGCTGAGCACGCCAGACCTGCGCGCGTGCAAGGAGTCATTCACCTCGCGAATGAGCGCAATCGCCTCGAGGTTCTCCTTGCCGCCGTAAATGTTCGGCACCCACGCGCCGGGCTGCCGCGAGTAGTCGAGATACAGCATCGAGGCGACCGCATCGACGCGCAGCCCGTCGATGTGAAATTCCTCCGCCCAGTAGTGGGCGTTGGCGACCAGGAAGTTGCGTACCTGGTTGCGCCCGTAATTGAAGACGTACGTTCCCCAGTCGGGATGCTCGCCGCGGCGCGGGTCGCCATGCTCGTAGAGCGGCGTGCCGTCGAACCTCGCGAGTGCCCAGCCGTCGCGCGGAAAGTGCGCGGGTACCCAGTCGAGGATCACGCCGATGCCGTTGCGATGCATGACGTCGACGAAACGCCGGAAGTCGTCGGGGGAGCCGTGGCGCGCAGTCGGAGCGTAGTAGCCCGTCACCTGGTATCCCCAGGACCCGCCGAAGGGATGTTCCATGATTGGCAGTAACTCGACGTGCGTGAAGCCCATTGCCAGGCAATGCGCGGCGAGCGGCTCGGCGATCTCGCGGTAATTGAGAACGCGGCCGTCCGCACCGCGGCGCCATGAGCCGAGGTGACATTCATAGACGGCGAACGGCGACTGGACTGGGGTTGTCCGCGCCCGCCGGCGCATCCATGTCCCGTCACGCCAGCGGTGGGTGCTCTGCTCGACAATGCTCGCCGTTCCCGGGGGATGGTCCGCCGCGCGCGCGAGTGGATCGGCTTTGAAGATGCGCATGCCGTCGCCGCGTGTGACGAGGAACTTGTAGCGCACACCGGGACCGACGGCGGGACAGAACAGCTCCCACACGCCCGAGCCGCCGAGCATTCGCATCGGCCACGTCCGGGCATCCCAGAAGTTCGCGTCGCTCACAACGCTGACACCGAGCGCATTCGGAGCCCACACGCTGAACGCAGTGCCAAGGACGCCCTCGTGCTCGATGACGCGCGCGCCGAGGACGCGCCAGAGCTGCGCGTGCGTGCCCTCGCCGATGAGGTGAAGGTCGAGCTCGCCGAGTGTTGGCGAGAACCGGTATGGATCCTCCTGTTCCCAGTCGCGTTCGTCGTTGTGGAAGCGGATGCGATACCCCGGTTCCCCGGCGGGCACGCTCACCTCGAAAAGCCCCGCGGCGTTGAGCCGGCGCATCGGCGTGACGCCATCCACGCGCGCGACGCTCGCCGCCGTTGCCTCGGGATGGAAGGCGCGGATGCGGACCTGGTCGCCGTCAGCGCGCGGACCGAGCAGTTCGTGCGGGTCGCGCAGACGGCCGGAGAGCATCTGCTCCACCGCGGTCTCGAGTTCGGACGGGACCGGGTCGCTGACAGTCACTGATTGACGCCGCGCAGCAGGAACCGGAGCGGGATGCTTGCCCACGCGGGCCTGTGACCGAGCTCGTAGCCGATCTCGTAGACGGCCTTCTGTACCTCGAACGCGCGGCGGAGAACCAGCGACGGACCCGGACCTGGCAACAGCGGCGCCGAACCGACCGTCTCGAGATACGCGCTCCAGAAGGCATCGCGGTTGGCGTCAGCCCAGGCTTCGCCGTATCCGTATAACGCGGCTGCCTCGTCGCTGTCCGGCGCTGCGCGTTCGATGATCGCTGCCGCGGCGGCGTAGTCGAACGAGCGCAACATCGCCGCGACGTCGCGCAGTGGCGTGCTGCGCTCACGGCGTTCGGCGGGCGTGCGGTCCGGCTCGCCTTCGAAGTCGAGGATGACCCACCCGGTGTCGACACGGAGCAACTGGCCGAGGTGGAGGTCGCCGTGTATCCGCGTGAGCAATCCGCTCGGGGACAGCCCCCGAATCTGGTCGAATCGCTCGACAACGCCGCTGCGCACGTCGCGCAGGCGGTCGAGTGAGGGGTCGCGGCGTGCGAGCAGTTGATCGAGCTCCGCCGTCATGGTTTTCGCCCACGTGTCGAGTGTCTCGCCCGTCATCGGCACCGGTTCCATGTACGTTCCGGGCGCTCCCGCCGCAAGCGCGAGATGCATCTCCGCGACCACTTTGCCCAGGCGCCGCGCCTCCGCGAGGAACGCGGCGTCCTGTTCATCCACCATTGCGCGGCGATCGACCGGGTCGGCCGCGCCGACGGACTCGGCATTGGAGTACAGATCGCGGAGCGACGTCAGCGCGAGCGCCCATCCCTCGGTGCTGTTGTGCAGAAAGGGCTGCACGAGCACGAGCGGCGACGGCTCCTGTTCGTTGGATTCCCACACCACACGCCCGAGCATCGGCGCGAGATGCGTGAAGCCGGCATTCTCCAGTTCGTCCGACATCTCGAGCTCGTGCGAGGCCCCGGCCTCGACGCGGCGCAAATGCTTGAGGAACAACGCGTCGCCAACCTCCAGCGACGTGTTGCTCTGCTCGACCCGAAGATGGCGTACCGAGGAGAGGCTACCGGTGTCGAGCGCGCCGGGGTTGCGGCATGAGCATCGCAGCGTCCCGCTCGTCGTCTCGACCACTCGCTGCCTGCGAATCGCGTCGAGCAGCCACTGGATGTACGCGTCATCGCCAACCGCGTCGTACAGCTGCATGGCGTCCGGCGCCTGCGGCCACGGGATCATGAATTCCGGCACACGTTCGGCGAGCGAATCCCCCGCGGGGCGGATCCCGAGAGGCAGCGCATAGCGAGTGCTACGGGAGTCGGTGAACGTGACCTCCGTCAGTGTGTGCAGTAGTACCGGGGAGCTCGAACTGATCTCTGCGGCGTCGACGATCTCCGTGCTGTGAATGGTCCGACCCTGCGCTCCGCCCCAGCGTTGGCGCGTGATGTACGCCCCGAGCGCCGTCTCGCACCCAACAAGGTGATGCGTGCGCAGCAGGCCGGCCACGCTGCCGTCGTGGGCACTCATGATGCGGCTTGGTCGAGGGTGAACCAGTAGAAGCCGTGCGGGCCCATCGTCAACAGGTATGGCAACTCGCCGATGCGCGGAAAGTGGACACGACCAAGCAACTCCACCGGGGTCGTGCCAGCGTACTTCCGCAGGTCAAGCTCCACAGGTTGCGCGAAGCGCGAGAGATTGTTGACACACAGGACCTCCTGCCCGTCGAGGCTGCGGAGGAACGCGAAGACCGATGGGTTTGCAGCGTCGAGTGCTTCGAACGTCCCCTCGCCAAAGACGGGAAAACGCTTGCGCACGGCGATGAAACGGCGCAGCCAGTGGAGCATCGACGACTCGTTGCGACGCTGGGCCGCGACATTGCACGCCTGGAATCCGTAGACGGGATCCATGAGCGGTGGCAGATACAGCTGCGCGAAGTCGGCGCGACTGAATCCGCCGTTGCTGTCGGCGGTCCACTGCATCGGCGTACGAACGCCGTCACGATCGCCGAGATACACGTTGTCTCCCATGCCGATCTCGTCGCCGTAATAGAGGATCGGACTTCCCGGCAGCGAGAGCAGAAGTCCGTGAAACAACTCCATCTGACGGCGCCCGTTGTTGAGGAGCGGCGCGAGTCGCCTGCGGATGCCGAGGTTGAGCTTGGCGCGCGGATCCTTGGCGTACTCGCCCCACATGTAGTCGCGCTCCTCGTCGGTCACCATCTCGAGAGTCAGTTCGTCGTGGTTGCGCAGGAAGATGCCCCACTGAGTGTTGGGTGGCAGCGCGGGCGTGCGATCCAGGATCTCGGTGATCGGATAGCGTTGCTCGCGGCGGAGCCCCATGAACATCCGCGGCATGAGCGGGAAGTTGAAGCACATGTGACATTCCGGTCGGTCCACGGATCCGAAATAGTCGACGACATCCTCGGGCCACTGGTTGGCTTCGGCAAGCAGCACCTTGCCCGGATACTCGATGTCGATGGCGGCGCGCAGGTCCGCCAGAAACCCGTGCGTTTCCGGCAGGTTCTCGCAGTTTGTGCCCTCGCGCTTGAAGAGGTACGGCACCGCGTCGAGGCGGAAGCCGTCCATGCCGAGGTCGAGCCAGAACCGGCACACGTCGATGATCTCGGCACGCACACGCGGGTTGTCGTAGTTGAGATCCGGCTGGTGGCTGAAGAATCTGTGGAAGTAGTACTGCCCGGACTCGTCGTCCCACGTCCAGTTCGACGTCTCGGTATCGAGGAAGATGATTCGCGCTTCGGTGAAGCGGTTCTTCGTGTCCGACCACATGTACCAGTCGCGGTGCTCGCTGTCTCGGGATGACCGCGCGCTCTTGAACCAGGGATGCTGATCGCTCGTGTGGTTGATGACCAGATCCATGATCACGCGGATGCCGCGTCGGTGTGCCTCCTGGACGAGGAGGGCGACGTCCTCCACCGTTCCGTAATCGGCGAGGACCGAACGGTAGTCGGCGATGTCGTAGCCGCCATCTCGGAGCGGGCTCTGCTGAAAGGGCAGCAACCAGATGCAGTCCACGCCGAGCCACTCGAGATACTCGAGCTTCTCGATCAGGCCGACGAAATCGCCGATGCCGTCGTCGTTGCCGTCGTGGAACGCGCGGACCGACAACTCGTAGAACACGGCCTTCTGGAACCAGGGCGAATCATCCCCAGGCTCGAGGCGAGCGTTCATGGGTGTCGACGCACGTGCAGGATGTGCGCCGGTCGTTCCGCCGGGTCGAGTCGGACGTAGTTCGCCGCTCCTTGCCACGTGTAGGTCTCTCCTCCGAGCAGATCATGAACTGCAAAGGGCTGATCGGCCGTCACGCCGAGCTCGCCAAGGTCCAGCCATGTGTTTGCCTCGCGTGGATGGTGGGGGTCGAGGTTGACGATCAGCACGATCACGTCGTCCTTGTCCGGCGTCGATCGCGAGACGCAGAGCATCCAATCGTCGGTCATGTGATGCAGACGGAGCGTGCTCAGTTGCGCGATGGCATCGCGATGCTCGTTGCGGATCGCGTTGAGCCGCGTGATCAGCGGAGCGATCGAACCGGGTTGCGACCAGTCGCGCGGCCGGAGCTCGTACTTCTCGGAATCGAGGTACTCCTCGCTGCCATCGCGGACCGCCGGACCGGTGATCGCGGCGAGCGCTGCGCGCATGCGGAACGCGGCCGGGCCGCCGTACTGGAGCGTGGCGTGCAGGATGTCCGGTGTGTTCACCCAGAAGTTCGGCCGGAACCAGTCGACCATTCGAGTCTGTGACAATTCTGTCAAATACTGGCCGAGCTCCCAGGCGCTGTTGCGCCAGGTGAAGTACGTATACGACTGGGAGAACCCGATTTTTGCGAGCCGCTGCATCACTGCCGGTCGGACAAAGGCCTCGGCGAGCATGACGACCTCCGGGGATTCGCGACGGATCTCGGCGATCAGCCATTCCCAGAAGGGGAACGCCTTGGTGTGCGGATTGTCGACACGGAAGATCCGCACCCCGTGCCCAATCCAGAAACGCATCACGTCGCGAAGCGCGAGCCAGAGGTTCTGCGCGTCGGCGCTTTCGAAGTCGATCGGGTAGATGTCCTGGTACAGCTTCGGCGGGTTCTCCGCGTAGCGAATTGTCCCGTCGGAGCGATGCCGGAACCACTCCGGGTGCTCGGTGACCCAGGGATGATCTGGGCTGCAGTTCAGTGCGTAGTCGAGCGCGATCTCGAGGCCGGCGCCCTGCGCTGCCACGACGAAGGCATCAAAGTCCTCGACGGTGCCGAGGTCGGGATGCACCGAGGTATGCCCGCCCGACGCCGCGCCGATGGCCCATGGACTGCCCGGGTCCGTGGGCGTGCTTTCGGTCACGTTGTTCGCGCCCTTGCGATGCGTGAACCCAATCGGGTGGATGGGTGGCAGGTAGAGCACCGAGAATCCCATGTCCGCAATGGCGGGCAGCCGCCGCTCGGCGAGCTTGAATGTCCCGCTCCGTGGCGGCACAGCCCCCTCGGACCGGGG
>JBEKKP010000002.1:0-63683 GCA_050010655.1 Candidatus Dormibacteria bacterium | reverse complement strand
TGCGTCAGGCCGAGAAGTTCTCGATGCCGGTGGTGTGTCTTGTCGACACGCCCGCGGCGCACGCGGGTATCGGCGCCGAAGAGCGTGGCCAGGCCTGGGCAATCGCCGATGCGCTCCTGTGCATGCTCGGGCTGCGCACACCGACGGTCAGCGTCGTGCTGAGTGAAGGCGGCTCGGGCGGCGCGCTCGCACTGGCACTGGCCGATCGCGTCCTCGCGCTGGAGAACGCGGTGTACACAGTCGCGCCACCCGAGACCTGCGCGGCGATCCTCTACCGCGACGCCGGGCAGCGCGCTCGCGCCGCGGCGGCGTTGCGCCCCGGCGTCGAGACCGCGAACCGGATCGGACTGGTGGACGAGCTCATCCCCGAGCCGCCACCCGGTGCGCATGCGCACGCGCCGCTCGTCATCGCGGCAATCCGTGGGGCCGTTATCCGCAACCTCGACGAGCTCAGTGAGATACCGATCGACGAGCTGGTTGCGCAGCGACAGCGACGCTATCGGGCTGCAGGCGGCTGATCTGCCCACGCGGCGTGCAACGCCGCCTCACGCTCCGGCGCCATGCCGGTTCGCGCGCGATTCGCGGTGACGATCTGCGCCCACTCGGGATTCGCGACCAACCACGACCACGTGTCCTGCACGGTGTCGCGCGCCGGGCGGCACGTGAGTCCCGATCGCAATGCAAAGGACGAGTCGCACTCGTAGAACCCTGCCCACTCGCCGATCGGTGGCACCCAGATGGGCAACTCCGTCCACGGCTGGACGTCATGCGCGAGCAGGAACTCCGCGTCCATCCACGTGTATGTCGCGCTCGATCCCGTGACCTCGTGGCACAGCGCGAGCACCTCGGCCATGGTGGTGTGCCCGGGCCGGCTCAGCACGTTGACGGCGCCGTTCAGCGTGGTGTCGAGAGCGAACGACGCGAGGTCGCGCGCATCGATGTACTGGATCGGCAGGTCCTTCGGCTCCGGTGCGAGCACATCGCCGCCGGCCGCGATGCGGCGCAGCCACCACGGCAGCCGGCCGATGTTCTCGCGCGGTCCGATGATCAGGCCTGGACGCGCGAAGACACAGCGATCGGCGCCGAAGACGCTCTCGATTGCGAGCTCGGCGCCGCGCTTGTCGGTTGCGTAATCCGTGGCATCGGCGTCAGGTCTCGCGTCGACAGTTGGTGAGGTCTCGGTGAGCACGCCTTCGTGCGCCTCGGCGTAGACCGAGATGGTCGAGATGTACACGTAGCGATCCGCGTGCGGCTCGAGTGCGGTTGCCGAATCGAGCACGACGCGCGGTGCGCGCGACCATGCGTCGACGACGACGTCCCACCGTTCCCCGGTCAGCGGCGAAAGATCCGCGGCATTGGTTCGGTCGCCATTGACCACGCGCACACCGTCTGGCGCGGAACCGGTCTGTCCCCGATGAAAGATCGTGATGTCGTCACCGCGCGCGAGCGCGGCGCCGACCACGGCCGGGCCGACGAAGTCGGTGCCGCCGAGGACGAGGACCTTACGCGACATCGAGTTGCGGCATGCTCCCGGCCACGGACTTCTCCGGCTTGCGCAGGAACATCGCCGGAATCACGCCGAGGAGGGTGAGGATCGTGATGAATGCGAAGGTTCTGTCGAAGGATGTGCTGAGCGCGTCGGCAGCATACGTGCGACCGAATTGCGCCACCACGGGAGGAACTGTCGCGGTGGTACTCGGCTGCCCGCCATTCTGGATGAGTGTCGAGTATTGGCCCTGCAAATTGGCGCAGAACTCAGCGGTGGTCAATTGATGACCGGGTGTCGAAGCAGCACTGAGCACTGCAGGCGAAGGCGCGCAGGATGCCTGTCCGATTGCGGTTGTGAACTGCGCCGCCAGCACAGTGACCAGCACCGCGATGCCGATGGACGAGCCGATGCGCTGCAGGCTGTTTGAAATGCTCGACGCACTCGAACTGAGGTGATGCGGCACACGCGCCATCGCAGCAGCCATTGACG
The DNA here is from genome assembly GCA_050010655.1 of Candidatus Dormibacteria bacterium. GTDB lineage: Bacteria > Chloroflexota > Dormibacteria > Aeolococcales > Aeolococcaceae > Palsa-851. The sequence continues at coordinate 61,705 of JBEKKP010000002.1, read as the reverse complement.
GCATCATCGAGAAGCCCATCGCGAAGCCGCGCAACAGCAGGGCACTGACGACGAGCCAGTTCGACGAGGTCGGATGAATCTGGGCGAGCAGGAAACCGCCGCCCGCGAGCATGACCATGCCGGTTGCGACAACCGGGCGCGGGCCGATACGGTCGGTGAGATATCCGCCGAGCGGCATTGCGACTGCCGCGGTGATTGCCTGGGGCAGCAACAGGAGTCCCGTCTCGAGCGGGCTGTATCCGTGCACCTCCTGGAGGTACAGGGGCAGGAGCAACATGCCGCCGAAGAGCGCCGTGACGATGATGAAGCTCAGTCCCATCGACCATGAGAAGGTCGAATCGCGGAAGAGGCGCAGCTGGAGCAGTGGCTCCGGGTTGCCGCGATTCCCGATGGCGAGGTTGACCAGCGCGAGCACGGTGGCGATGAGCATGATGATCGTGTCGAGCGCGGTCCAGCCGTCGACGAAACCGTTGCGCAGCGCAACCAGGAACGCGCCTGCCGCGAGCGGCATCATCAGCAGCGTTGCCGCGCGCCGGCGACCGAGTTGCGACAGGACGAACGCCGCCAGGAGCACAGCCGCACCGACGAGCAGGCTGACCACCAGGAGCGAGCCCCAGCCGAGCGAGATGCTCTCGTTGACGGCATACATGATCGCGACTGCCGCGGGCGGCGCCGTGAGCAGACCGAAGGTGTCGAGCCTCAGGCCGTGCGACCTGTTCGACTCCTTGAGGAACCGCCAAGCGGACGCGAACGCGATCAGCCCGATCGGGACGTTGACGTAGAAGATGAGGCGCCACGAGAAGTCCTGCACGAACCATCCACCGAGCACAGGCCCGACCGCGGGCGCGAGCAGCATCGGGATGCCGAATATCCCCATGACCCGCCCCATGTTCTGGGGTCCGACCGCCCGCATGATGATGGTCATGCCGATCGGCATCAGCATGCCGCCGCCAAGCCCCTGAAGGACCCGGAAGATGACCAGTTCGGGAAGCGTTGTGGCGATGCCGCACGCCATTGACGCGAGCGTGAACAGCGCGATGGTGATGAGATAGAGACGCTTCGTGCCAAAACGGTCCGTCGCCCAGCCGGCCATCGGAATGACCGCGCCTTGCGCGAGCATGTAGCCGGTCACGACCCACGAGATGTCGGCGTAGGAGCCGGCCTTGAGATCGACCTGCAAGGTGGGGATCGCGATGTTGACGATGGTCGCGTCGAGGATCGTCATGATCGTGCCGAGCAGCACGACGCAGAGCGCGATCCACTTGTAGTCGAAGCGCCCGATACGCGCTTCCGCAATGCCGTCGTCGACCGGGGGGACGGCGACTGCTGCCGGGGCGTCTGCTCTGTCGAGAACGTCAGTCATGTGCACCTTCCTTGCTGTGTCCCGGCTCCGGCCAGTCGACGATCTTGCCCATCAGGAGAACGAGTTGCTCGAGCTCCGAGTCGTTGAGAGGAGCGAGCGCCTCGAGCGCAACGGTCTTCCTCGCCGCATCGAATCGGTCGAGCATCTCCAGCCCGAGCTGCGAGGGAACGATGTGGATGATCCGGCGATCCTCATGGTCGCTGACTCGCTCGGCGAACCCGAGGCGGATCATGCGATCGACGAGCGCGCTCGCCGAGCTGAGTGCGCACTGCTGCATGCGCGCGATCTCGTTCATCGTTGCCCCGGAAGAGGTTTTCGTTGCCGCGCGAAGCTGTTCCAGCGCGATGACCTGATGCCAGGTGACCGCGCCGAATTCACCGCGCAGCTCGTCCGGAACGCTCGCCATGAGGCGGCGCTTGACACCGCCGATGCAACCGAACAGCAGGTCGGCGAGCTGGTCACGACGAGCGTCGCTGATCGTCCGGGAGGAGGCGGTCCGCTCGACAGCGGGGGCTTGGCTCACTGGCATCCTCGAGTGTTCCACCCGAGTACGCGGACCCAAGTGTTCGATAAACGAATAGTTAGAGTATAGAACTATTCGTCAGTCGATGTCAACTCGGAGCGGTGTCCTTCACGCGACGCAGCAGGCGCGAGCGCCCTGTCAATTCGTGCTGTGATTTGGCGCCGGCGAGCTCGTTGGACGCCACCTCGAGGAGTGCCGCCACATCCTGCGCATCGGCGGGATACACGGCAACACCGGCGGATGCAGTGGCGCCGGATCTGCCAATTCCCTGGTCGCCGGAGGTGTTGGCGGTGAATCGCTGCTGGATGCGGGCCGCAACCGCGGCAGCCTGCTCTCGGTCGGCGCCGGGGAGGACGCACACGAACTCGTCGGCGCCGAAGCGGGCAGCGCTGTCCTCGCGCCGGAGGATCGAGCGGAGCACATCCGCAAAGCTCTCGAGCACACGGTTGCCGGTCTCGTGGCCCCACCGGTCGTTGAGCTCGCCGAACCCGTCGATGTCGGCCATGATCAGCGCGAGCGTGCTCTCGCGCCGCGATGCGCGCGCGAGTTCTTTATCGATGACCGCGAGCAGATGCGGGCGCGTGGCCATCCCGGTCACCGCATCGAGCAGCGCGCGGCTCATCTCCTCCTCGTGCCTGCGGGCTCGCTCGATCGCTCGAGCAGCCTCGTCGGCGAGGGCTTCGATGATGGGCGCGTCAGTCTCGGACCAGGCATTCTCCTCGTGCTCGGAGGTGAGCACGATGGCGCCGATCGACGTCCCATCAACGCGCAGTGGCGCTCCGATCGCAGACCGGATGAACCCGAGCTTGGACCGCCGCAGCCGGACGCGGTTTGCCTCTCGCAGGCTCGCCTGGGCCATCGAGGCGGACAGCGTGGTCGGCCACAGTTCGGCGCGCTCAGCGACGAAGGCCGCTCCGCCGAGTCCCTCGCCCGGGGCGAGCTCGTACGCGGGACCGCCGGCTCCGACGCCACTCGACGAGAGGAACACCCCCTGCGACTTCAGCAGCCCGTCGGCGGGATCGTTGATGAGGACCATGCCCGTCGAGGTCTCCGGAAAGATCTCGCGGCACGCCTCGAGCACGGCCGACGCGACGGAGGTGACGTCTCGCGCCACGCCGAGCTTGCGACCAAGGGTCGCGTACACGTGGCCGCGACGCGTGTCGGAGTCGAGCCTGCTGAGGCTCCGGTCAGCCGCGCCGACGACGATGAGCTTGATGCCGACAATGCCGGCTACCGCGACGAGGAGCGACGCGACGCCCGATGTCGTGGGGGCGGTGGTCAGCCAGAGCGCGACAAAGATCGCGACCACCAGAGCGGCACCGGCCAGGCCGAGCGCCGATGGGGCTCGGGTCACCGAGGCAATCGCCCGAGCCGAGGAAGCGCGTGCCGCGCTCGCGTCCACGCCGATCACGATTGCCGCGAAAGCGATCGTCGCAATCAGCGTGAAATCGGGCAGTTGACCGGCAACCGAGCGCAGTCCGATTGCGGTCAGCGCTGCCAGCGCGACGGCCTCGACCACCGCGGCCGACTGCCGGTAGCGCTCCCAGGCAGGCGGCAGCCACGTCAGCGTCGCACCAATACCGATTGCCACCACAGCGAGGACCACATCAAGGATGCGGATGCCCGGACTCACGGGCAGCGCAAGCACCCGGATCACAATCGCCGCCCCGACGATGCCCGCTCCTGCCTGGCTGAAACGCCGCGACAAATGCAACGGATATTCCACCTGATCCCCCGTCCCGCTGACCCGACTTGATCCAGGGCCGCCGGCCAGGGAAATCATCGTCGGTACCGCGCAATTGTGGCAGAAGTGTCCCCGATAAACCTGTGATAGGCTTGCGAACTGACGTTCGCTCTCGGGTCTCTGTTCTCTCCCCCAGCACCATGACGATACGTCTCCTCCATCTCTCCGACCTCCACCTCGATCGGGTGTTCGCCGCCATGGGCTGCCAGGGCGAGCTCGCCCGGCGCCGCAGGCAGGGATTGCGCGAAGCGCTCACCGCCGCCGGGCGGCTGGCGATGGAACAGGGGTGTGTCGCAGTCACCGTTGGCGGCGATCTCTACGAGCACGAACGGGCCGGCGTCGATACCGGGCGGTTCCTGGCCGAGACGTTCGCCTCCTGGCAGCCGATGCGGGTGCTGATCGCGCCTGGGAACCACGACGCGCTGCTCCCGGGGTCGCTGTACCGGCGGGTCGAGTGGCCGGACAACGTCACCATTTTCCGGAGCACGGAACTGGAACCGGTGGAGCTCAGCGACGGCGTCACGATCTGGGGTCTCGCGCATCGCGAGCCTGCCTGGCAGGGCGATCCGCTCGCCGGGTCTCCGGCCACGTCCGACTCCGGGGTCCACCTCGCCCTGTTCCACGGCGCCGAAATCGGATCCCGCCCCGAAGGGAAGTCGGTGCACGGGCCATTCCACGCGGAACGGATCCATGCTGCCGGATTCGCCGCAGCGTTGTGCGGTCATTACCACGGCCGCCGCCTCGACACGGCGTCGGGCCTCCTCTACCCGGGCACACCGGAGCCGCTCAGCTTCGACGATGAGGGCGGCCGCGGGCCAGTCGTCGTGGAGATCACCGGCTCCGGCGATGTGCGGTTCACTGCGCACGACACGAATCGTTGGTCCGTGTTCACCGTCGAATGCGATGCGGAAGACTGCGGCTCCGCGGAGGCGGTGATCGACGAGGTCAGCGTGCATTGTGCCGCGACCGGTTTCAGCGATCCCGAGCGAACGATGATCCGGGTCGACCTCACCGGCGTGATCGACTCAGCGATCTCGCTGGACGCCTTCACCGTCGAGCTGTCCGTGCGTGAGCGCCTGGGGCTCGCCGCAGTCAAGGTCCGGGATCACACCTCGCCGTACATCGACCTCGATGCCGCAATGGTCGAGGAGAGCACTCGCGGCGCATTCGTGCGTGCGGCCACCGCGGCTGCCAAGGACGCCGATCTCGAGGAAGCGCTGGTCCTCGAGGAGGCACTGCGATACGGCCTGATGGCGCTTTCCGGAGCCGAGGTCGGACTCCGATGATCCTCGAGCGCGTCGAGATCACCGGCTTCGGCTGCCTTCACGACGTCACCACCGAGCTGCATCCCCGGATCACGGTGATCACGGGACGGAACGAGTCGGGCAAGTCAACCCTGCTCCGCGCCGTGCGCGGTGCCCTGTATGGCATCGACGCCGGTGGCCAGGGTCGCGCGGTGGATCGCAGTGTCTGGGCGCGCTACGAGCCGTGGAATCGGGGCGGATACGGCCTTGCACTGACGTACAAGCTCGACGATGGGCGCCGCATCCGCGTGGCCCGGCGGCTCGACACGCGTGAGCAATTCGTGCAGGTGCTCGAACTCGGCGGATCCGAGTTGACGGACGAGCTTCGCAGCGGCCGGTCGGTCACACCCGGACGATTCCACTTGGGAATCGATGAGTCCGTCTTCTGCGCCACCGCGTGGCTGGGTGACGACGGCCTGCGCATCGACGCTCCGGAGAGCGCGCGTCAACGCGCCGGGCAACTTCAGGAGGCGATAGAGCGCCTGGCCGATACCCGCCGTGGCGTCACGGCGGCGCAGGCACTGGTACGCATTCGCGAGGCAATTGACCGGGTCGGATCGGAGCGCCGTGCCACGAGCCCGCTTGGCGTCGCCACAGCGCGGCTCAAGACACTCGAGCGCACCATCGCGGACGCCCGCACCCGACTGGCCGCCGTCGCCGTCGACCAGGAGCGTCTCGCGTCGCTGGATCTGACGCTCAACGCGGAGACCGAATCCTGGGTCGAGGCGGAACGCTCGCGGATCGCCGGCCGCCTTGCGGAAGTCGCAAGCCGCCGCGTGCGCCTCGGGGAGCTCGTTCGCGAGGTCAGGCTTCAGGCCGCCGAGGTGGAGGCGACTGCCGCATACGCGCGTTTCCCGCTCGACGTCGAGACCGAGGTCACCGCGCTTGGCGGTGAGTTGGCCCAGGCGCGTTCGAATGCGTCCGGTGCGCACGCTCGTTGGGAGGCGGCGGTTGACCGGCTGCGGCCGATCCGGGCGCGACGCGAGGTGATCGCCGCCGGACTCAACGCAATCGGCCCCGGCCTCGAGTCAAGCACCGACATCGGCGAGCGCTCGCAGCGCTTGCGCGGCGAGTTGATCGCCGTCGCCGGGGCAGCCCGCCGGGACGCCGGCGATGATGCGCGCGAGGCTGCCCTGCGTCGCGAGATCGCGGCCACCGGGCTGCGGAGCCTGCCGGCGAACGTGATCGATGACCTGCTCCCCGAACTCGAGGCGGCGCGACGCGGCGGCTGGCGATTCGGCGTCGCCGCGATAGCAGCTGCGGGGATCGGCGCGGCTATTGCCGTCGGGTTCGCACACGCACACGCTGTCCCCGCCGCGATCATCGCCGGTGTTCTGGGCGGAGTCCTCGCAATCGCGTGCGCCTGGCAAGCCTGGACACGGGCATCCACCGCGTCGCGTGCTCGCGCGGCTGCATCACGACTTGCCCTGGACGCCGGAATCGACCCGGCAGAGCTCGCGCGGTTGCAGGACCGGTTGCCGGTGCTCCGAATGCTGCATGAAGCGCTCGACGACGCCAAGCGGCGCACGGCCGGCCGGCGCGCCGATGCGGAAGCGATCCAGGCTGCACTCGGATCGCTGCTCGAGCGCGCCGTTGCCCTTGCCGCCGAGGCCGGCATCGACGCTACTTCGCGCGGCGGTGACGCAACCACCGATGCGGTGATCGGAAATGCGCAGCGCATCCTCGACCGGGTCGACGCGGTGGTGATCCAGGCCCATCGCCGCGATGAGCTCGTCTCCGAGGACGCGGTTCTCGCCGCCGAGGAATCGGCCTGCGCACAGTCGCGGGAGGATGTCGATCGCGCAGAGCGCGCTGTGGCGAACCTGGAGATCCGCCTGCGCACGGTGCTGAAGGCCGGAGGCATCAGCGTCGCTGACGCCGATCCTGCCGATGCGGTAGCCGGTGTGCACCATGCGAGCGAACGCAGGCGGAGTCACGATCTGGCGCGACGCCGTCTGGATGAAGTCCAGCGATCGATACTCGCCCTGGGCGGCGACGCAAGGACGCTCGAGCACCTCGAGACGGCGCTCGCGGAGCAGCTCATCCAGTGCGGCGGCGATCCCGACACGGCGATCACCACCTCCCCACCCGACGCGGGCGAGCTCCAGGCGCTCGACCTCGAGGCGGAACGGGCGCGACGAGCGGCGACATCGGCGGGCGACCAGGCACGTGAGTTGCGTGCGCGCCTCGGTGGCGTGCTCGACACGCTTCCAGTGATCGCCGACCTCGAGGATGAGCGCGACGCATGCGAGACGGCACGCGACCGTGGACTGCGCCAACTGACAGCGCTGCATCGCGCGACAGAGCTGATCGAGGCGGCGTCACGGGTGACCCACCGCGAAATCGCTCCGCGGCTCGCCGAGTCGCTCGGCAGCCGGCTCAGCATGCTGACGGGCGCGCGTTACGTCGAGGTCAACGTCGACACGGACCACTTCGCGCTCGGGCTGCTCGGTCGCGAACGGCCTGACATGGTCCCGCTCGACGCGGTGTCGCACGGCACCCGCGACCAGGTGGCGCTGCTGCTGCGGCTCGCTTTGTGCGAGGTGCTCGGCGGCGGTGGCGAGAGGACGCCGCTGCTCCTCGACGAACCGCTGCTGACATCCGATCCACTCCGACGCGACCTGTTCATCGAGTTTCTGCATGACCTGTCTGTAACGCACCAGGTGCTGTTGAGCACCGCCGACCCGGCGATGGTTGAGGCCGTTGCGCGCGTTACCGCCGGCGACTGCTCGGTGGTACGCCTCGAGGATCCGCCGGTGCTCGACGTGATCGGCGACGCGCACTCACTCGGACGCCACAGCGCGCGGATGCGACTGCTCGCGCGCGAGGGCTAACACCTAGAGCGCTTTCGCGATGCGCACGAGCCCCTCGAGCTCGGACACCTCCTCGCTGAAGAGTGGCAGGCGCACGATGGGCACGTCGCCAAGACGGCTCAACTTCGAGAGCTGGCGTGCCTCACGTGCCGCCAGCGTGCTCCGGTTGAGAAATGTCGTGCCGACGAAACGCGCGACATCGGGCGAGACGCGGGTGCCGATCTCATCGCTCAACCACGCCGCGATCTTCGGATCCTCCACCAGCGTGGTCGCTGCGGCAATGCCTCCCGGATCACGAAACACATCCGGGAGCACGCGGTTCGCGACCACGGCACGCAGCGGCATCTTGAACTCGCGCAACTTGGCGCAGAAGAACTCGGCCTCGCTGAACGGCCCCTGCTCGAGTGTGGTGACAACGACGAAGCCGGTCTGCGGACTGCGCAGCAGCCGGTAGACGGATCGCGCCCGTCCCTGGATGCCGGCGTACAAGGACTGCAGCTCTTTCACGAACTCCGAGACCTCGGCAAGCACCTCGGCGCCGAGGAGCCGGTCCGCGAGGCGAAGGAACGGTGCAGCCGCGTAGTTCATGGCGCGGAAGCCGAATCGCGACGGCCCCCCGGAGAGCAGCGACAGGAGCCGCGATCCGACATAGTCGGTCAGACGGCTCGGCGCCTCGAGGAAGTCCAGCGCGTTGCGCGACGGCGGCGTGTCCACGACGATGCAGTCGTACTCGCCGGCGTCGTGGAGCTCGTACAGCGCCTCGATAGCGGCGTACTCGTGTGACCCGACAAACGAGTCGGTGATGCGTTGATAGAGCGGGTTCGCCAGGATGCGCCGTGCGGTCGCGCGATCCGGCGCGTAGCGCTCGATCATCCGGTCCCACGCCTGCTTCATATCGAGCATCGCCGCTTCCAGCTCGCCGGTCACCGTGATGCCGGCGCGGCGCAGGCGCGCTTTGGGAATGCGCACCGGCTCGGCGCCGATGCCTTTGATGCCGAGCGCGGTGGCCAGCCGTCGCGCCGGGTCCACGGTCAGCACCAGCACACGTTTGTCCTCGGCCGCGGCGATCGCCAGACCCAGCGCCGCGCTTACGGTCGTCTTGCCCACGCCCCCGCTGCCGCAGCAGATGACCACCTCGAGCGATGCCAGTTGGCGTCCGAGTCCCGCCGGATCCCTGCGGACACTCCGGCGGCGCTCGGGAACGCGGGCGGCCTCGTCGGCGCTCATGCCAGCCTGCTGTTGAGCGCGTCGGCGACCGCGCGGGTCGTGGTGAGCCCGGTCCGATCGACGATGAACGGGACCGGCACGACCGGCATCGGGAGCTTGCTTCGGAGCGCGCGTGCGTAGCGCGCCGTGGTGTCGTACTGGTGCGCCTGGAGATCGAGTCCGGCTTCGAGTGGACGGGGCGCGCCACCGAGATGCTCGGTGACGGCATCCGCGTACTGCGGGTCGACAAGCCCGGTCATGAGCCGCCGGTGCGCCGCGGTCACCGGCTCATCAACAGCGCGATTCAGCACGCACACGTCAACCGCGACACCGGACCCGTTGCGCAGGCGCTCGTGCAATTCGATTGCCTCAGCGACCGGCATCTCCTCCGGCAGCGCGCAGAGCACGACACATGTGCGCTGCGGATCACGGATGAGCCCCGCGATCCACTCCACCTGGGATCGGATGATGCCGCCGCGCACCAGCGTGAGCATCGCCTTCGGCGCGGCAAGGTGCGACTCGACCTGGCCCCCCGCGGCGCAGTCGACGAGGATGAGATCCCAGACCGGCGATCCTGATTCAGGCTCCTTGCGACGCTCCTCGTACGCGATCTTGCCGACCACGAGCATGTCGCGCGGACCGGGAACTCCTGTCGCGATGAAGTCGAACACGCGCGAGAGCGGGGTGAGCCGCGTCAGCCGCGGCACCTTGAAATAGATGTTCAGGTATTCCTGGAACGACTCATCGGTGCGCAGCTCGAGAACGGAGAGGTTGTGTTGCACGACGTGCGGGGCAAACCCGGCGGGCGGCGACCCGAGCGCGTTGGCGAGATCTCCCTTCGCGTCGACGTCGATGGCCAGCACCCGCTTGCCCGAGCGCGCCGCGAGCAGCGCCAGCGCAGCGGTGATCGTGCTCCGGCCGGTCCCACCCTTTCCCGCGACGAAGACGACCCGCCGCGCAAGCAGCGTCGCGAGATCGATCCGCTCTCCAGCGATCGCGCGCCTAACCGCCGTTGACAGTCTCCAGGACCTCGGCGGCGTGCCCGCTGGGCTTGACATCGCGCCACTCGCGCTCGATGGTGCCGTCCGGTCCGATCAGCAGCGTCGTGCGCGCAACCCCCATGTACTCGCGGCCCATGTACTTCTTCTGGACCCACAGCCCCTGGGACTCGATGAGGTGCCGCTCCGGATCGCTGATGAGCGGTATCCCCAGCGAGCATTTCTCAGTAAAGCGTTGATGCTTCTTCGCCGTGTCCGGGGAGACGCCGTAGACGTCGACGCCTGCCTCGGCGAACGCGTCGTACAGCCGCGTGAACTCCTGACCCTCGAGCGTGCAACCGGGCGTGTCGTCCTTCGGATAGAAGTACAGCACCGTGCGACGACCCTCGAGGTCGGCGGTGCGAACGCGACGTCCTCCTGTCGCCTCGAGATCGAAGTCAGGGAGTCGTGCCCCGACGGTCATGGTTCCCGGTCCTCCGTGCGCAGCCGCAGTGGTGGCCAAGTGTAGGTGAGCACCGTCTGCCCGGCGCCGCGGTTCGCCGGGCGCCCTGCTCGCCCTCCCTATACTCGGGCCGTGCCGTCGAATTCCCGTCCCAGCGCGGCCACGACCAGCAAGGGAGGCGCAGCCAAGCGGCGTGCGCCCGATCCGGCCCAGCCGCGTCCGGTCCCGATCCTGCTCCGCTACATCTCGTGCGGGCTGCTGTCGCTGGCCGGCGGGGCCGCGTGGCGATTCACCCTCTCACCGAACGCGGTCGGCATTGTCACCGCGTTCGCGGGGATCTTCTTCCTGCTGCTGGGCTTTCTCGTCGGCGGTGTCTTCTGGTACTCGCACGATCTTCGCGTCCGCAAGCGCAGCCCGGAGCTGATGCCCGACGAGCGCATCGTCTTCTCGTTCGTGGTGTTCGTGATGGTGCCGTTCGGGGTGCTCGCGTTCATCGGCGTCATCTGGCTGCTCTCGCTGCTGATCGGGGTGCACTGAGCGCATCCGCCGGCCGGTGCCTCCACCAGGCGTGATCGGGGCTCACCGGCGTACACAAACCGAGCGCCTCGGCGCCACCGGGACCTAGTTCAGGAACGCGCGCAGCCGGCCCGCAACCTCGGTCATCGGCGTGCGATCCGGGCACTCCTCCGGCGCTTCATCGAGGTACGCGGTGATGTCGTTGAGCGCCGCCACGACCTTGCCCATACGCCACAGGAGCAGCCCGCGATCGCGACGCTCAGCCGGCGACGGCACCAGGTCGACACAGCGGTCGGCGGCGCGCAACGCCTGGTCCCAGCACTCGAGGCTCGTGTAGCAGCGCCGCAGGTTGCGCGACATGCGCGCGAGCATGTCGCGAGCACTCGCGCGCTCCATCTGCGCAGGCTCGAGATGCGCAACCTCGCGCCCGGTGGCCGTCGATACCAGCCGCTTGACGTCCTCGTCATCGAGCGGCTCACCACTCGCGACGGTGTCGAAGAGGTGCCCGTCCACACGGACCACAAAGTGCCCGGGGAGGTTCAGCCCTTCCACCGGAATCTCGGCACGCGCGCCCACGGCGATCCAGATCGCCGAGCATGCGATCGGCACGCCGGCGCCGCGCTCGAGCACGGTATGGAGGTAGTGGGCGCGCGGATCGCCGCCGCCCGCGCCGCGAAGCCGGAGCCGGTCGCGCAGGAGCGCGCCGACCAGGGGCACGTCCGAGGCGCTGCACCCATGAAGGCCGCACCGCGAGCGCAGCTCACTCGCCAGCTCGTCGAGGCGCTCGAGCCAGCGTTCCGGCTCCACTCCGGGGCAGTCGTCGGCCGCGAGCCAGAGCGCGCCCTCAGCGATATCGCCATCTTTGGCGGCACATTCGAGCACCGCCTCACGTGGCTCAAGTCCCTGCATGGCCGGTAATCATGCTCCGCCACCCGCGCGGCGGCGCATTTCCGGGGAGCCCGGCAGGGTCGCCTCAACTAGACTGACGATGTGCTGCTCGAGGAGATCTCCGGCCCGGACGACCTGCGAGGGCTCGGTCCGGAGGATCTGACCCGCCTCTGTGCCGAGATTCGCGAGGAGTTGATCACCGCGGTCTCGCGGACCGGTGGACACCTCGGCCCCAACCTCGGTGTGGTGGAACTGACGGTCGCGATGCACCGGGTGTTCGACAGCCCGCGCGACGCGATCATCTTCGACACCGGCCATCAGGCATATGTCCACAAGATGCTCACCGGCCGGCTCGGACTGTTCGACACGCTCCGCCAGCAAGGCGGCCTCAGCGGCTACCCGTCGCGCCGCGAGTCTGAGCACGACCTCATCGAGAACTCGCACGCATCGACGGGCCTCAGCTACGCACTCGGGTTCGCCACTGCGCGCGACCTGCATGGGGAGGGCGGCAAGGTCGTCTGCGTCATCGGGGATGGCGCGCTCACCGGCGGCATGGCGTACGAGGCGCTCAACAACATCGGTCAGCTGAAGCCCGAGATGGTGATCATCCTCAACGACAACGGGCGGAGTTACGCGCCGACAGTCGGCGGCATCGCCGAGAACCTCGGTCATCTCCGCCTGTCGCCCCGCTACGAGGCGGCCAAGGACGCGGCGGGCACCGCGTTGCGCTCGCTGCCGGCAGTGGGACACTCCGCGTACGAAACCGCACGGCGCATGAAGAACTCGCTCAAGCAACTGGTAGCGCCGATCTCGCTGTTCGAGACGCTCGGTCTCAAGTACGGCGGACCAATCGACGGACACGACCTCGCCGCGGTGGAGAAGGCGCTGCGCGACGCCGCGCGCATCCGCGGCCCGGTGGTCGTGCACATCGTCACCAACAAGGGTCAGGGATATGGCCCGGCTGTTGCAGACAAAGTTGACAAATTCCACGGCGTTTCCACGTTCGACCCGGACAGCGGCACCGCGCTCAAGAAGGGGATCGACTGGACCGACGTCTTCGGCGAGGCGCTCTGCGAGGCTGCCGAGGCGGACGAGCGGATCGTCGCGATCACGGCCGCGATGGCATCGTCGACCGGCCTGCTGGAGTTTGCGCGACGCTTCCCGGATCGCTTTTTCGACGTCGGCATCGCCGAGCAACACGCAGTGACCTTCGCGGCCGGACTGGCCATGCGCGGGCTGCGTCCAGTGGTGTGCATCTACTCCACGTTCCTGCAGCGCGCCTTCGACCAGATCTCCTCTGACGTCGCGCTGCACCGCCTCCCGGTGACCTTCGTGATCGATCGCGCGGGTATCACAGGCGCCGACGGACCGTCGCACCACGGCATGCTCGACCTCGCGTTCCTGCGCTGCATCCCCGGCATGACCATCTCGGCGCCGAGTTCGCCCGACGAGCTGCGCAGGCTGTTCGCCACTGCACTGGCGTCGGAGGGACCCTTCTCCCTGCGCTTCCCGCGCGGCACCGCGCCGGCGGCAAGCAGCGAACCGCTCGAGCCTGTTGCAGTACCGAGCATCGTGATCCGCCATCGTGGGCGGGACCTCGCGATCTTCGCCGTCGGCAAGATGGTGGCGGTCGCGATGCAGGCGCAGGAGCAGCTCAGCGCCCACGGCATCTCGACGACCGTCGTCGACGCCCGATTCATCAAGCCACTCGCACCCGAGCTGAGCGCGATCGCCGCGCGGCACAAAGCCGTCGTGACCGTCGAGGACGGCGTCGCGAGTGGCGGCTTCGGATCAGCGGTGACCGACCTCCTCGCCTCGGAGGGAGTGACCGTACCGATCGTGCGCCTCGGCCTCCCCGACCATTTCATCGAGCACGGTGCGCAGGCCGCACTCCTCGGACAGCTGGGTCTCGACGCCGACGGCATCGCCGCGGCCGCACTTGCTCTGCTTCCCGCGACCGAGGTGCTCGCGGGCTGACCGGTCGCACCGGCGAGCGCGACACCATGAGCGAAGTCATCACGCCCGTGACCGTGCGCCAGGTTCCGGTGGATCTCGTTCGCCCGCTCCGCCATCGCGTGTTGCGCAACGGGTTTCCAGAGTCGTCCGTGCACACCGATGGCGACGACGATCCGTTCACCGTCCATCTCGCCGCGTACGCCGGGGACGATGTCATCGGCGTGGTCACCCTGTTCCCCGATCCGTTTCCCGAAGATCCCGGCAGGACCGCCGCGCGATTCCGCTGGATGGCGGTCGACGAGGCGAGGCGGGGATCCGGTGCCGGGAAAGCGCTGCTCGAGCACGCTGCGACCGTGTGCCAAGACGGTGGGATCGAACTCATGTGGGCGCATGGGCGCGACACGGCACAAGGCTTCTACGAGCGGCTCGGGTTCCGTGTCAGCGACAACGGCTACGTCGACAAGATCACCAACGTGAGCCATCACTACGTCGTCATCGAGACGGCGGTGCTCCTCGGCCGATGATGCCGGCTCGCTGGATATCCTAGCCCCCATGTCGAACCCTGAAGACGGCGCGCCGGGCATCGATGATGCGAGCCTGAACGTCACGCTCTTGCAGCACGAGCTCGACGAGGCGCGTCTCGAGAACGCTCGCCTGCGTCAGTCGCTGCTCGAACCGCCGTACTCGCAACTCCGCTCGGTGATACGCAAGTATCCGCAGGTCTCGAAAACCGCGATCAAAGCGCTTAACGTCGCCAGCGGCACGGGGCGGATCAACATCCATCGAAGGGCACTCGCGCGTCTGCAGTTTCCGCGTGATCTCCGCGAGATCGAAAGCTCGGGGCTGTTCGATGCGACGTGGTACCAGACGAACTATCCCGAGGTGTCCCAGTCCGGCATGGATCCGCTCCGCCACTACGCGTTGGTGGGCGCCGGAGCGGCGTTGGATCCCGGCCCGCGGTTCTCCACCGAGTTCTACCTGGAGCACAACCCGGACGTGCCGCTCGGGACCAACGCGCTGCTGCATTACGTGCGCCACGGGCGGGCGCGCGGCAGCAAGATCGCGCCATCGACGGTCGAACGCCAGTGGTTGACGCTGACGCTCGACGAACACTTCCCGAATCTCCGCCCGCTCCCGGTCTACACGAATGCGGCGGCTCCGAAACGCATCTCGATGGTGACCGACAGCATCAACAGCGGCAGTCTCTTCGGCGGCGTCGGGACAGCGCTCATCTTTGCAACGCTACTCGCCCGGCGCATGCAGCGGCCGCTTCGCATCATCACGCGTTCCGAGCCGCCGACGCCGGCCAACTGCAGGACGGTGCTCGAGGCAAATGGGATTGCGTGGCAAGGAGATGTCGAATTCGCGTTCTCCTCGCGCAACACCTCGAACGGGCGACCGATCGACGTCACGGAGGGCGATCTCTTCGTCACCACGTCGTGGTGGACCACCTGGGCGACACGCGCGTCCGTCGACCCCGCGAGCATCGTCTATCTCGTCCAGGAGGACGAACGACGCTTCTACCCGGAGGGCGACGAATCCATCCGATGCGCCGAGGTCCTCGCCGACCCGCGCCTCACGTGCATCGTCAATTCCAAGCCGCTCTTCGACTATCTCTTCAGCGGTTCCGACGCACACCTGCACGCGCCCTCGTGGTTCGACCCGGCGTTCCCGGCGTTCCTGATACCGCGTGAAACTGCGCAGACCGGCAAAGGCAAATTCATTTTCTATGCGCGTCCGAAGAATCTGCGCAACCTGTACTACCGCGGTCTTGAGGCAATCGCGGGAGCACTCGAGAGCGGCGTGCTCGACCCTGCGGCATGGGAGTTCTTCTTCATCGGGAGAGATCTGCAACCGGTCGCGCTCCCAGGCGGCGTGCAGCCAACCCTGATCGAGAATCTCGGCTGGCATGACTATCAGCGCCTGCTCCGCAGCATGGATCTTGGACTGTCGCTGATGGCATCTCCGCATTCGAGCTATCCACCACTCGACCTCGCCGCCGCAGGCGCGGTGGTGGTGACAAACACCTTCGGCCCGGAGAAGCAATCGCTCGCTCAGTATTCGGCGAACATCATCTGCAGCGACCCAGCGCTGCCGAGCCTGATCGCGGGCATCGGTCAGGGGGTCGCGCTCGCTGCAGACACCAAACGCCGTTCGCTCAACCACAGGAACAGCTCGTTTGGGACCGACTGGAGCGCGGTGTTCGCGCCGCTGTGCGAGCAAGTCGCCACGAGGCTCGCCGCGACCGACGCCGAGCGGTGAGCAAGCACACGCCGCCGCCGGAGTTTCCGGACCCCTGGGCGCCGAGCATCGAAGAACGAGTTCGCACCATCACGGCGTCGACGGGGCACACCGTCGCGTACCTGTACGAAGTGCCCGACACGAGCACCTTTCGCTACCGCGTTTTCAACATGGTCGAGGCGCTCGACGCCGACCCGTCGAGCGAGCGCATCTCGGCCACGTGGTTCACCCGGGCCGAGATGCCAATCCTCGAGCGGCTGATCGGTGAGGTGCGCACGCTGGTCATCTGCCGGACGCGTTACACGGCGCGGCTCGACAACCTCGTCACGCGCGCCCGTGCCTCGGGCTGCCGGGTGCTGTTCGACGTCGACGACCTGATCTTCGACAACCGTTACGTGAACCTCGTGCTCGAGACCCTCGATCGACAGTCAACTGAGGCAATACTCGACGAGTGGTTCGCCGCCATGTCGCGTCTCGGAGCGATGCTGCGCCTCTGCGACGGTGCCATCACCACCAACCATTTCCTCGCCAAGTGCATCGAGGACTTCGCGCAGCTCCCGACCTGGGTCGTTGCCAATTTTCTCAATGGCTTGCAACTGGAGCGGTCGGCAGAGATCCGGCGCGACAAGAACGCATCGCCGCCGCCGGAGCGCGTCACGAGCATCGGCTATTTCAGCGGCACACCAACGCACAACCGCGACTTTGAACTCGTCTCGACAGCGCTCGCGAATGTGATGACCCGGCACGCCCACGTACGCCTGCTGATCGTGGGATTCCTTGATGTCGGCAGCGAGTTGCGTGGCTTCGGCGACCGCATCGACATCCAGCCGCTGGCCGATTTTCTGACCTTGCAGACGCTCATCGGCTCGACGGGTGTCAACATTGTCCCGTTGCAGACCAACGTCTTCACCAACTGCAAGTCCGAGTTGAAATACTTCGAGGCGGCGATCGTGGAGACCCCGACGCTCGCGACACCGAACTACAGCTTCCGTCTCGCGATCGACGACGGCGTGAACGGCTACCTCGTGGATGCGTATGACTGGGAACGCCGCATCGAGCAGGCGGTGTGTGGCGACCTCGACCTCGCCGGCGTCGCCGAGCGCGGACTGGACCACGTGCTGCGCTGGTACACGCCGGCAGCGCAGTTGGGGGCCGTTCGAAGCGCAGTGCTTGGAACGCGGGTCGCGGGCTAGACTGCCGTTATGTCTCTTCGCTGGCAGAACATCGTCATCGACTGTACCGACACGCTCCTCGTCGCATCCTTCTGGAGCGAGGCGCTCGGGCTCGAGTTGCATGGCCCGGAAGACGGCGAATACTGGATCGAGCCGGGTGGCGAGAGCCCCGACATCCTGTTCCTGCAGGTCCCCGAGGGAAAATCCGTCAAGGACCGCATCCACCTTGATCTCCGTCCCGACAATCAGGCCGCGGAGGTGGAACGATTGCTCGCCCTCGGCGCCCGGAAGATCGACATCGGGCAAGGCGAGGTCACCTGGGTCGTGATGGCCGACCCCGAGGCGAACGAGTTCTGCGTGTTGAGCGCAAGGTCGGTGGAAGCCGCTCCCCGATCCTGATCACTGCGAAGGGTTGCTGCGAACGACCCTGACGATGATCCGCCATGCTCGTCAGCTTTTCTTCTTACAGAATTAAATATGGGAATTAAATAGAGGAGGGGCCGGGTCGAGGTAACCCGGCCCCCCTGTCCAGGAAGGAGTGTGCTGGTGAAGTGCTGAGCGAAGGCTCAGGCGTCGTAGTACAGGGCGAACTCGTAGGGATGCGGCCGCAGTGCCACCGGATCCACTTCGTTCTCGCGCTTGTACGCAATGTGCATGTCGATCAGGTCCTGGGTGAACACGCCACCCTCGAGGAGGAACTCGTTGTCGACCTCGAGTGCGTTGAGCACCTCGGTCAACGACCCCGGAAGATCCTTGACCCGCGCCTTCTCCTCGCCCTCGAGCTCGTAGAGGTCGGCCTCAACCGGCGTCGGCGGCTCGATGCGGTGCTTCACTCCGTCGAGACCGGCCATCAGGCAGGCCGAGAACGAGAGGTATGGGTTGCACATCGGGTCCGGCGAACGGAATTCGAGGCGCCGGGCCGCCGGCGCTGCGCTGTACGTCGGGATGCGCACGCATGCGCTCCGGTTGCGCGCGCTGTATGCGAGCTTGATCGGCGCTTCATATCCGGGGACCAGCCGCCGGTAGCTGTTCGTCGTCGGCGCCGCAAAGGCGAGCACCGCCGGAGCGTGCTTGAGCAGGCCGCCGATGTACCAGCGCGCGGTATCGCTGAGCAGTGCGTAGCCGTCCTTGTCGTAGAAGAGCGGCACGCCGTCCTTCCAGAGCGACTGATGCGTGTGCATGCCCGAGCCGTTGTCACCGAAGAGCGGCTTGGGCATGAAGGTCGCCGTATAGCCGTTCTGGTAGCAGACGTTTTTGACGATGTGCTTGTAGATAAGCACCTTATCGGCCATGTTCACGAGCGAGTCGAAGCGCATGTCGATCTCGGTCTGGCCGGCCGTTCCAACTTCGTGGTGGTGCACCTCGATCTGCACGCCCGCATCGATGAGCGCGAGCACGATCTTGCTGCGCAGATCCTGGAGCTTGTCGATCGGCGGTGTGGGGAAATAGCCCTGCTTCAGCTTCGGACGGAAGCCGAGGTTGGCCGTCCCATTCTTACCGGTGTTCCAGATGCCCTCATCGGAATCGATGTGGTAGTAGCCCTCGTGGGTGTTCTGGTCGAAACGCACCGAGTTGAAGATGTAGAACTCGAGTTCCGGTCCCCAGTACGAGGTGTCCGCGATACCGGTGCTCAGCAGGTATGCCTCAGCCTTGCGCGCAACGTAGCGAGGGTCGCGGCTGTAATCCGACAGCGTGAGCGGATCCTTGATGTCGCAGACCATCGCGAGGGTCGGAACCTCGAGCGTGCTGTCGACGAAGGTGCGCCCCGGATCGGGGAACAGGAGCATGTCGCTTTCGTAGATCTTCTGGAAGCCGCGGATGCTCGACCCGTCGAAGCCGATGCCCTCAGTGAAGAGCGACTCGGTCATCTCGCCAACCGGGATGCTGAAGTGCTGCCACGTGCCGATCAGATCGACAAAGCGAAGATCGACGATCTTGATGCCAAGCTCTTTCGCGTTGCGAATGACGTCGGATGGCTTGGTTTTTGATGTGATCGTTGGAGACACCGCTACTGACCCCTCTAGTTCCCGTACGGCTAGCGACTGGTCGATTGCCATAGGACTCCTTCCGCGACGGCTGGCTGCAACGCCGCCACCACCGATTGGACCCTCGGTCGCCGCGGCACTCCTACCCGACCCAGAGTAGGGTTCTCGCCGGCTTGGGACTATGGACTCCGAGACCGATGGTTTCGGGGAAAGGCTTGTGCATCGCGCACAAACCAAACCCTCTCGGGTTCGCTCAGCTCGCGGGAACTGGCTTGATCTCCGCGACCTGGGAGCGCGCGAGCGCCTTGTCCTTGAAATAGACCTTGTTGATGTCCACGAACAGCACCTGCGCCTCGGGCACGTCTTCCTCGGCGTAGATGGCGTCGACCGGGCACGGATCCACACACGCGCCGCAGTCGATGCACTCGTCCGGGTCGATGAAGACCATCCGGTCCTCGGCCGCCTCGTGAATGCAATCCACGGGGCAGACCTCGATGCAGGATTTGTCCTTCAGATCGACGCAGGTCTCGGTGACGATGTAGGTCATGGGCTCGCGTGAGTCTAGCAAGGGGGACTCCTCACGCTCTGTATGACTGCAATCGCCGCGGCGTAACCCGAACTCGTACTGATTGATTGGCGCTGACCAAGGCGGTCCGGGGAAGGCTGTCCGGCGTCGTAGGAGTAGACGCAGTGAGGGGAAGTCACATCCTGGGACGCTTCGCGCTGATCGCGATCCCAACCGCAGCCATCGCAATCGCACCGGCCGTCGCGGCGGCATCGGGGCCGTTCATCGGCGGCCTCTCGCATGTCACGACGCTTGGCTCCACGGTGCCGCACAACGGCGACGTCAACCCGTACGGCATGGCGGTCGTCACCGAGAACTGGGGCGACCTGGTTGCCGGCAACGTGCTCGTCAGCAACTTCAATGCCGTCTCGAACGACCAGGGCACCGGCACCACCATCGTGCAGATGACGCCCCACGGCGGCCGCTCGGTCTTCGCGCACATCACCGATCACGACGTCCGCGGCATGTGCACCGGCGGCGTCGGGCTGACCACCGCGCTGGCGATCCTGCAGCACCAGTGGGTCATCGTCGGCTCGTTGCCGACGTCCAACGGAATGTCGGCCACCGCAAAGGCGGGGTGCCTGATCATCCTCGACAGTGACGGCAACGTCGTCGAGACGCTGAACAACCAGGATGGGATCAACGGTCCGTGGGATCTCACGTCCGTCGATAACGGCGCCGACTCGGACGTCTTTGTCACCAACGTGCTCAACGGCACCGTTGCCGCCGACGGCGCGGTGGTCAACCGCGGCACGGTCGTGAGACTCGTGCTCCACACTGCGGGAAGCGCAGCCCCCTGGGTGGTCTCGAGCACCGTGATCGGCTCCGGGTTCGCCGAGCGCACCGACCCCGCAGCGCTTGTGGTCGGACCGACGGGTGATGCCGTGAGCGCCAACGGAACGCTCTACGTCGCGGACACCGCCGACAACCGCATCGCCGCCATCCCCGACGCACTCATGAGGATGCACACCGCATTCACCGGCACCGACGTCACCAGCAACGGGTGGCTCAATGCCCCGCTCGGTCTGACACTTGCGCCGAACGGCGACATCCTCACCGTCAATGCCGGCGACGGACGCATCGTCGAGACGACACCTTCGGGTGCGCAGGTCGCATTTCAGTGGCTCGACACGAGCGGCTCACCGCCAGGCAACGGTGCCCTCTTCGGCCTCGTCGTGACACCCAACAAGACCGGTGTGTACTTCGTGGACGACGCGACCAACACGTTCGAGTTGCTCCACTAACAGTTCACGCCGCCGACCCGAAAGGGCGCTCAGCTACCCGGGACTCCCTCCGGCTCTGGCTGAGCGCCCCGAGCGGCCCCGGCCTGCAGCACGTCTCGTATGCGGAGACACAGGTGCAGGTTGAGCCTGGTGGCGGGATCGTCGAGACGCAGCCGGCCCACCTCCTCGATCCGCCGCAGCCGGTACAGCACGGTGTTGCGATGCAACTTGAGGCGCTGTGCAGTCTCGGTGGGTGAGCCGTTGGCCTCGAAGTACGCGTCGAGCGTCGCCATGAGCTCCGCGCTCGACCGCTCGTCGTACGCGACCAGGTCCCCGACAGTCCCCCGGTAGTAATCGCTGAGCTCCGAGTGCTGCGCCATCGCGAACAGCAGCCGGTGCAGCCCGAGGTCCGCGAAGCTCGCCTGCCGGCCGGGACCGAGCAGTCGCCTGCTCATCTCGAGTGCATGTTCGGCCTCCCGAAACGACTGGCGAACGCCCGCCGCGCCTTCATGCGTTCGGCCGAGACCGAGCGACGTGGTGGCGTCCCCGGTCGCGCGAGCACACTCCGTCCGCAGCAGTTCGGCGAAGCGATAGACGGCATCGACGGCTCCGTCCGGCTCGGGCATCACCACCACGCAGACCGCATCCTCGTGGGGAGCGACCAGCCCGCGAACCTCGCGACGTGCGACGACGTTCTGTGCCGCGCGCAGCGCTCGCGTCTCCCACGACGCGGATGAGATCGCTCCGCGAAGTGCGATCACCGCGACCTGCTTCGAGAGGTCGGCGCCGAGCCGGCGCGCCCGCTCGAGCGCGACCCGTTCGGACGAGTACGACCCCGTCAGCAGCGAGGCGATGAAGTCACCCTCGAGCTTGTCGCGCGTCTCGGTGACCGCGCGCTCGCGGTCGAACTCGATCGCGCATGCGGACGCGGCTCGCGCAACCGCGAGGCGGGCGATCTGGTCGAGGCGCTGCTCCTCGCCGATCACGCACACGAACCCGCCGACGCCATTTCTCATCGGGACCGGGCTGACCAGCGAGGCGAGCCCGTTGCGGCCGACCGTGAACTCGCGCACCGGCGGATCCGCGCCCACCGCAGCGATGGTCCCGCCCCAGCGCCGGAGTGCGTCAGCGCCCTCTTCGACGTCGGCCAGCAGGGTGCCATCGGTGACGGTGAGGTGGCGCACCTCGCCGCCCTCGTCCAGCCACGCGGCCGGAAGGCCCGTCACCTCGGCCAGCCGCTCGATGATCTTGTCCGGACCTGCTCCGCCGAGGGCAAGATCCATGAGCGAGAGCTGGAGCTCCTGCGCGCGTTCGTGCAGCAAGGCGCGCTGGTCGAGGATGAAGCGAACGCAGGTGTGATGCGCGTCCGCCGCGTGGATACCGTCTGGCAAGCGCAGCAGCGGCATCATCAATCGGTCTGCCGCAGCGATGCTCTCGACCGACACGTCGCCAACGACCGCCACTGCGACCCCGCCTTTCTCTGCAAAGCTGACCATGACCTGCGGGAGGTCGAGGCGTTCGTCGAGGAGACGGATGCTCTTGACCGGCACGAACGCGATCTCGCCGCCCTTGACTGCTTCGAACGCCGGCGGACGGGTTCGCAGCGCGCATGCCCACTCCACCCTGCGCTCGAGGCCGCCGCCGCCGCCGAGCAGGTCGGTGCCTGGCGGCAGGATCCCGCGCCAGACGTCCTTGACGGTGAGCGTCGGAGAGCTCATGACGCGAGCCTGGTCAGCACCGTTCGAGGTACTGATCGATCTCCCACGGGGTGACCTGACCGCGATACGCCTGCCACTCGAGGCGTTTTGCGGCAATGAACCGCTCCGCGAGATGATCCCCGAGCGCATCGATGACGACCTCGTCGGCTTCGAGCGCGTCGATGGCGTCCTTCAGGTTGTCCGGGAGCACCCCGACGTTGCGGCGCTCCAACTCGACCTCGTCGAATCCGTAGAGGGACTCCTCCACCGGCGGCGGCAGCGGGAGCCTCCGCTCGATCCCGTCCAGTCCGCATCGGAGCATCACCGCGAAGGCGAGATAGGCGTTGCACGATGGATCCGGGCTCCGTAGCTCCACCCTCGTCGCCTCGGCACGCCCGACGTGGGGGACGCGGATGAGCGCCCCGCGGTTGGTGCGTGCCCACGAGATGAAGATGGGAGCCTCGAAGCCGCGGACCAGGCGCTTGTAGGAGTTCACCAACGGGGCGAGCACGGCAGTGATGCCGGCGGCATGGTGCAACTGGCCGGCGATGAAGTGCTGCGCAATCTCGCTGAGCCCGTAGGCGTCGTCACCGGCGAAGGCGTTCACGCCGTCGCGCAGGCGCTCAAGACTCTGATGGACATGCATGCCGCTGCCCGGCTTGCCGTCGAACGGTTTGGGCATAAAGGTCGCGATCACCCCGGATTGCTGCGCGACCGCCTTGAGCGCGTAGCGGAAGGTGATCAGGTCGTCGGCGGCCTTGAGCGCCGGCGCGGCGTCGATATCGATCTCGTGCTGGCCCCCCGCGATCTCGTGGTGCGAGGTGTTGACTGCAATCCCCATGCTCATCAACGCGCTCACCATGCGCTGGCGGACGTCGCGGTTGCCGTCGCTCGAGAAGTCGAAGTACGAGCTGCGGTCGTTGCGGATGGGTACGAGCGACCCGTCCGCTGTCTTCTCGAGGAGGAAGAACTCGACCTCCGGCCCAACGCGGTATTCGAAGCCGAGACGCTCCGCGTCCTCCACGGCGCGCCGGAGCACGCCTCGCGGGTCGCCCTGGTAGGGCTCGCCGTCCGGGGTGGTCGCCCAGCAGATCAGCCGCGCCGTGGGCTCGTCGCCCCACGGAAGCAGCTGAAAGGTCGACGGGTCCGGGACCAGGTACATGTCGGACTCCGCCGTGCGGGCGAACGAGTCGACCGATGAGCCGTCGAACCAGGTGCCGTGCGCGATCGCCTCGGACAGCTGGGAGGCCGGGATCGTCACAGTCTTGACGCCGCCGATGACGTCGGTGAACTGGAGATCGATGTGGCGGACGTGCGCTTCCTCAACGCGGGCCAGAAGGTCGGGGGGCGCTTCCCTTTGGGTGGACGGTGGCAATTGATGGCCTCCAACTGGTCCAACTAGGCGGAGCGCACAAGCGCAGGTTGCTCAACGGATACTAACGCACCCTCAAGTTTTCTCAGACGTCCGAACTGGACCGGATCGTCGTGCGCGGCGCACAGGCATCGCGGTCTAGGCGGCCGGAGCGCTCAGGAAACCGCGACCCCCATGCCACCAAACGTGGTGAGCGCCGCGGCGAACGCCGGCACCGACATCGTCCGCTCGACTCCGTAGAGCACGTCGACGAACGTGATCGTGTTCGCCACCGGGTCGTACCCGATCACCGGCACGGCATGCTCACCGACGGCCCAGGGAATCCGCCGACCATCCCACGCCGTCCAGTACCGAGGCACATGGGCCTTGAAGTCCGAGGTGAGCCAGACCACCACGGAGTCGCCGGCTCGCAGCTCGGCGACGATCTCGGGAACCGTCCACCCGGTGCGCCCCACTGCAGTGGCGCCGAAGTGTTCGGCGGCGACGACGATCGGCGGGTAATACACCCCGTACCCGGTGTAGCTGGGCTCATACCCGTTGACGTCTCCCACGAATGCGACGTACGGATCCCCCCAGCGCTCCGGGTAGCCGTCGGCGCCGAGTTGCACCGCCTGCGGCTGCTGCGGAAGGCTGTAGAAGATCGTGTCCTGGGGGACGAAGATGTTCTTGACGGCCAGCGCCACCTGCAGTGCCGCCGACTCGCAGTCAAGGGCCAGATCCTGCTTGATGATTGGCGCCTGCAAGGACACCGCGCCTGTCTGATTGACAGTCGGCGACGCGGTCGGCCGCGACGTGAGAAACGTGGGCGACGGGGTCGGGAGGACCTGCGCAGTGGCCTGCCCGGCGTTGTTCTGGGCGAGGGACCAGAGCGGCAACGCGACTGCAGCAGCGAGCACGAGCCCACCGACAGCTGCTACCGCCGGCCGGCGCAGGCGGATCATCGGTCGTGCATCCGATCCACGGTCATATCACTCTAACCAGCACCCCGGGAACTGGTTACATGCGCCCTACTGCGGAACGTTGATCCGGCCGCCGAGCTCGCGGAACTCCAGCGACTTCTCCTCCATCCCGATGCGCACGGCCTGATCGGCGCCGACGCCATGGTCGCGCGCGTAATCGCGAATGTCCTGCGTGATGCGCATGCTGCAGAACTTCGGGCCGCACATCGAGCAGAAGTGCGCGACCTTTGCGCCCGCGGCCGGCAGCGTCTCGTCGTGCATCGACCGCGCCGTCTCCGGGTCGAGGCTCAGGTTGAACTGATCCTCCCAGCGGAAGTCGAACCGCGCCTGCGAGAGTGCGTCGTCCCAGCGCTGCGCGCCCGGATGTCCCTTGGCCAGGTCGGCCGCGTGGGCGGCGATCTTGTACGCGATCACGCCGTCTTTCACGTCCTGCCGGTCCGGGAGACCGAGATGCTCCTTCGGCGTGACGTAGCAGAGCATTGCCGTGCCGTACCAGCCGATCATCGCGGCACCGATTGCAGATGTGATGTGGTCGTAGCCGGGTGCGATGTCAGTGGTGAGCGGACCGAGCGTGTAGAACGGCGCCTCGTGGCACACCTCCATCTGGAGGTCGACGTTCTCCTTGATCTTGTGTATCGGCACGTGGCCCGGGCCTTCGATCATCACCTGGACGTCGTACCGCCAGGCGATCTCGGTCAGCTCGCCGAGAGTCCGCAGCTCGCCGAACTGCGCCTCGTCGTTGGCGTCGGCGATCGACCCCGGACGGAGTCCGTCGCCGAGCGAGAAGGAGACGTCGTATGCGCGCAGGATCTCGCAGAGCTCCTCGAAATGCGTGTAGAGGAAGTTCTCCTCGTGGTGCGCGAGGCACCAGGCCGCCATGATCGATCCGCCCCGCGACACGATGCCGGTGATGCGCTTCGCCGTGAGCGGGACGTAGCGGAGCAGCACGCCCGCGTGGATCGTGAAGTAGTCGACACCCTGTTCTGCCTGCTCGATGATCGTGTCGCGATACAGCTCCCACGTGAGCTGGTCGGCGTTGCCGCCCACCTTCTCCAGGGCCTGGTAGATCGGGACAGTTCCGACAGGAACTGGCGAGTTGCGCATGATCCACTCGCGAGTGGCGTGGATGTCCTTCCCGGTAGAGAGATCCATGATCGTGTCCGATCCCCAGCGAGTCGCCCAGCGCATCTTCTCGACCTCGGCGTCGATATCCGAAAGCACGGCCGAGTTGCCGATGTTGGCGTTGACCTTCACGAGGAACTTGGTGCCGATGATCATCGGCTCCGCCTCGGGGTGGTTGATGTTGGCCGGGATGATCGCGCGCCCCCGGGCAACCTCATCGCGGACCAGTTCGGCGTCGATGCCTTCGCGGATGGCGATGAACTCCATCTCCGGGGTGATCATTCCTTTGCGCGCGTAGTGCAACTGGGTGACCGCCGCGCCGCCGCGTGCGCGAAGCGCGTTGCCGCGAACCCCGGCCACGGTCTCGACGTCGCCGCGCTCGAGAATCCAGGGAAGGCGCACACCGGCCAGCCCCGCCTTGGGATCCACCGTGATCTCCGGGTCCCCGTGCGGTCCGCTGGTGTCATAGAGGCGCAGCGGAAGGTTGGGGGTGTCCCCGGTCGCACCGCGTGTCGGCGCTTGAAGAATCTCGCGAAAGGGGACCCGCACATCTGGCCGTGAGCCCTCGACGTATACGCGGGCAGAGCCCGAGTGAGCAGTGTTGGTCACTACTGCGACGCTTTCGCGGTCGATCACCTCGGTCATGTCGGCCTCCATGTGACACGACGCCCGGAGAGCCGCCTTCTGGCAGGCGGAGCGCTCCCTGCGCCGGCATTACCCGGATCAGGTTCCACGGTCGGCCGCCCGCAGCGACCCTCTCAGCCCGGTCCCACCGAGCTCCCGCGACCCCGATGGTACGCCCCCTGTGACGAAGTGGCGACCAGGGCTTGCAGAGATATCTATCGAGAGCTATAATTCGATACATGGATGTCGATACGAATCTCTCCAACTCCCAGGACCATCGCATTGAGGTCGCCGCGCTGCCCGATCCCGAGCCGCGCAAGCTCACCGACCCGAGGGCGATGCGTGCCGTCGCGCACCCCGTGCGAATCGCACTCCTCGAGGTGCTCGGCACCGAGGGCCCGCTGACGGCCACCGAGGCCGGCGAGCTCATCGGCGAGAGCCCGACCACGTGCTCGTTCCACCTTCGCCAGCTCGCCAAGTACGGCTTCATCGAGGAAGTCGCCGGCGTCGCCGGACGCAAGCGCCCGTGGCGCCTTGTGAACACCGGAATGAGCTACTCCGATGTCAGCGACGACACAGAGACCCGCCTCGCGGCGAACGCACTCAGCCGCGTCCTCCACGACTTCTACCTCGACCGGCTCAAGGAGGGTCTCGAGCTTCGTCGCGACATCTCCACCGAGTGGCAGAAGACGACCGGCGCCAGCGAGTTCCTGCTCTACGTGACACCGGAAGAGCTCCGGCAGTTGGACGAGAGCATGACGGCCCTGGCACGGCAGTTCGTCGATCGCATCGGCAACCCCAAGAAACGCCCGAAGGGATCCATTCCGATCGAGCTGCTGTTCTTCGCATATCCCCGCCCAGCGCATCGCGGTTATCCGCGAGCGGCGCGCTGAGCTGTCATCCCGGACACAACACATCACGAACTAAAAGGAGGTAAACGCCATGACCAACTTGCAGAACATCGAGCTGGCTCGCTCCATCGAGCGCCGGCGCGTCTTCTGTGCCGAGCACGAATGCTCGAATCGCACAGTCCTGCATCGCGTCACGACCATGTTGAACACATTGTCGGATCGCCGTGACCGCAGCTGATGCGGACACACACCGTGCGGAGGCACGCGTGAGCGTGCCTCCGTTGCGGGCGCGGACCTAACACGTGCTCGCGCTGCTGCGTGATCGCAATGGACGCCGATATCTCATCGGCCAGTTGCTCTCCGTGTTCGGAGACACCGCCCTGTGGCTCGCGGCGGGTATCTGGGTCAAGACTCTCACCGGCAGCAACGCTTTGGCAGGCCTCACGTTCTTCGCGTTCAGCGCACCGTCGGTGCTGGCGCCCGCGGCCGGCATGTTCGTCGACCGCATGAAAAAGAAGCCACTCCTTGTGGCGACCGACCTCGCGCTCGGCGCGGGTGTCCTGTTGCTCCTCCTGGTGCACGGACGCGACCAAGTGTGGCTGATCTACCTCGTGATGGTGCTGTACGGACTGGCGTATGGCGTTCTCGGCTCGGGGGAATCCGCGCTGCTGCGTGAGATGCTGCCGGAGGAATTGCTCGGCAACGCCAACGGAGTCCTGCAGACATTCCGGCAAGGCATCCGGCTCGTCGGTCCTGTCGCGGGCGCCGGTCTGTTCGCATGGAAAGGTGGTGGCGCCGTTGCGATCGTCGACGCGTGCACGTTCCTCGTCGCCGCCGCGGCCACGTTCTCCTTGCACGTCACCGAGGTGAAGCCGGTGCGCACCGAGCACCACTGGTTCGACGAGGTGACGGCGGGCATCCGTCACGCGTGGACGACCACCGTGCTCCGTCAGATCCTCATCGCGTGCCTGCTGATCATCGTCCCGATCGGATTCTTCGAGACGATCTCGTTCGCCGTCGTCAGCATGGGGCTGCACAAGCCGCCGACGTTCCTCGGCATCATCGCGACGGCGCAGGGAGTCGGCGCGATTGTCGGCGGTCTCACCGCCGCGGCGGTCATGAAGCGCACGAACGAAGGCGCGCTGTTCGCGTTCGCCTGCCTGCTCTTTGCCGCCGCGTCACTGCTGCTGACATTGCAATGGATTCCGGGCGTCCTCGCCGGAGCGCTCGTTGTCGGCGCGTGCCTCCCCTGGGTGCTCGTCGCCCTCTTCACGCTCACCCAGCGCCGCACGCCATTGGCGTTGCAGGGTCGCGTGTACTCTGCGTTCGACACGCTGATCGGGCTGCCACAGACCATTTCGATCGCCGCCGGAGCGGGGCTGATCGCGTTCGTCGACTACCGCCTGCTGCTCATCTTCTCGGCCGTGATGGGCGTGGTCGCCGCGGCGTACCTCCTCACCCGCGACGAGCAACGCCACACGCCACGCGATGTGCCGGACGAATCGGTTGCTCTTCCCTATGCCGAAGCGGAGGACGCGGTCACGCTGCCGATCGCCTGAGGGTCGACGTCGTCCGGCACCTCGTGTGTCCGGCATATCTCCGCGAACAGGGCGGCACTGGGCTTGGAAATTCGCTCCTGCGTATCGCGATTGACAGCGATGAGACCGAAGCGTTGTGTGTATCCCTCGGCCCATTCGAAGTTATCCCAGGCCGTCCAGTACAAGTAGCCGCGAACATCGACGCCGGCATCGATGGCATCGGCCACCGCGCTGAGGTGATCACGCAGATACGCCGGTCGCAACTCGTCGTGGTCGTCGGAGACACCATTCTCGGTGACCATGATCGGCAGTCCGAACTCGCGCCCCAGGTCGGTGAGCGCGTTGCGCAACCCCGTCGCGTCGATCGCCCAGCCCGCACCCGACAGCGGCAAGCCGGGGACCGCTTCGTGCCTGGCGAAGAGCATTCCCGGAGCACCGATATCGAGCGACACCGATTCGCTGGTGTAGTGGTTCAGGCCGAGGTATGTGAGCGAACCGGCGAGCCCGGGAACGACCTCGCCATGTCCGACCGGGCGCAGCACTCTCCCGGCGACACAACTGCGGAGAAACCAGCGGTTGAACAGGAAATCCGGCACACGGCTCACGGCGCGATCCACCGATGACGACGGATCGCGCGGCAGCAAGCGGCGCTCGTGGTGCGCGATCGATATCTGCGCGGTTCTGTGGTGCGCCTCGGACACCACGTTGATCGCGTGCGCCGCGGCGGCGTGCATGCGCAGCAGCCCGCGTAACGCGACAAGCGTGCTGCGCAACGACCGTTCGCCGGGCGGCCACAGGCCTTCGAGGTGGCCGAGGACCGCGACCACGGTGGGCTCGTTGATCGTCACCCACCACGTCACCATGTCGCCAAATGCCTCGGCGCACGCGGCTGCATAGCGGGCAAAACGCACCGGAGCATCGGGTGCGCCGAAGCCTCCCGACTCCGCGAGCCACACCGGCAGCGTGAAGTGGTGCAACGTGACCACGGGCTCCATCCCGTTGCTGCGGCAGGCGCGCACCACGTCCGCGTAGTGCGCCAGCGCGTCGCTGTCGAATTTCCCGGGCTGCGGCTCGACGCGTGCCCACTCGATCGAGAAGCGGTGTGCGGTGTGATGCATCGCTCCGAGCTGCGCGAGGTCCTCTCGATAACGACGGTAGTGATCGATGGCGACGACCGCGTCACCTCCGCCGGCGATCGCCTCCGGGTGATCGGCCACCCACCTCGACCAGTCGTTGTCGATGCCACCCTCCACCTGATGCGCGGCGGTGGCGCACCCCAGGAGTAGTCCCTCGGGCAACTGCCGTGATGTCACCGGCCGGCCGCCGGTGCAGCAAGAACGAGACGCCGGAATCCGTCCGCGGGCTCGTCGACAACCACGCTCACACCGTTCTTGCGGCTCCACGCGCGCACCGCGAAGGCGTGCTCGGCAACAGGAGAACGGACTTCGAGCCGGCCGCCAGGTTCGAGGCGCGCGTACGCACGGCGCACTCGCTCCAACGCTCCCGGCTCGGTGCAGAGCTCTTCCGAGCCACTCAGGTCGAGGACGGGGCTTTCAGGCATGACAGGCTTGAGACGACCGGCGCAGCGGGAGGCGGCGATGCACGACAGCAGAATACGTGCGGCCCCGTGGCAAGGGCCGCGCAGGCTGCTGAACCGCCGGGTGGCACGCCCTCGCCAGGCTTGCTGTATGGCCCTGGTAGCACGCGCTCGCCAGGCTGCCGAAAGGCCCTCATCGCCGAGTGCGCCCAATCCCTCAATCGATCAGCGCCGATGCTCTCGGTGGCCGTCCAAGGCGCCAAAAGCGCACCGAAACGCCCGGTCCGCAAGCGCGTCCGAGGCGCCCCCTATTCAAGCCCCATCGCGTACCGGCCCATAATGCGCGAATGCCCACACCAGAGCCGCTCCGCCACGACGACACATTCGACGACGTGGAGGAGAGCCCACGACGGGTCGCCGGCACCGTCCGGCTCATGACCGAGGATCCGTTCGAGCTCGACGACGAGGCGGATGCCGGGATCGGTCAGCGCATCTCCTCGATCGCCGCCAAGAGCCCCTGGATCATCCCCGCCGTGCTGGTGGGGATCGGCGTGGCTTTCCTGGTGCTGCGCCGCCGGCGCTAACCTCCAGGCCCTCGCGGGACACCGCCGCCACTAGCGGCGGGCTGTCCGACCTCGCGAAGATCTCGAGCATCAAGGCTTCGAATGCGAGGCGAGGCTGGGCGTAGTTCGCGACGGACTCAGCGGTCTCGAGGATGCTCGCCAGGATCTCGACGATCCGGGTGAGATCGAGATCCTCAGCCCATGCTTCGAGCGCCGGGCGATACGCCTTCCAGACGGCGAGCTCCGGAGCGCCCGAGGCAAAGCAGGCAGCGTCGCGCACGAACGACGCCCAGGCCCCAAGCGTGATCAGCGCCTGCTCACGCACCTCCGCGGTGCGCTCCGTCCCGGCCGCCGCGGCGACTGTCACCGATGCAGCGGCCCGAAGCGCACCTTCGGCTCCCCCACCGCCGGCGCCGATGAATCGATCGAGCGCGTCGAGCTCGGCTTTCAGCGCCCCCGGCTCGGTCGCGAGATGCAGGGCGCGTCCGGGCCGGCCCGCTGCCAGTGCCGCTGCGATGGACGCGTCGTGCTCATTCACGGTATGGACCCGCTCGAGCCAGGCTTCGATCGCCGCCGGCGCGACCGGTCCCAACACCACCGTCTCGCAACGCGAGCGCACGGTCTGCGGGAGTTGCTCCGGGTGCGCTGACGTGAGGATGAGGTGCGCGCCCGGCGGCGGCTCCTCGAGTGTCTTCAAGAGGTTGTCCGCCGCCTGCTCGGTGAGGCGATCCGCACGGGCGATGACCGCTACTCGGCGGCCACCCGCATATGCGGACAGCGAAAGGAACTGCTGGAGCGATGGTCCTGCTTCCTCCTCCCCGGGCTTGCGTTTCGGCGAGGGGCGCATGCGATCGATGCCCACGTTCTCCGCGGTCGAGTCCTCCACCCAGAAGTCCGGGTGGGCATCGAGCCCGCCCGGCCAGTTCGCCGCGTCAAGCAGCTCGGCGGCCAGGGCGAGGGCCGCCGTCGTCTTGCCGACGCCCTCGGGGCCGATCAGGAGGAGGGCGTGCGTGAGCTCCTCATCGATCCCCATCGCCGCCAGACGCTGGAGGACGGGACCGTGGCCGATGACGGAGTCGAGCGTGGTCACGGGACGGATTGTGCAGAATTGCCCGCGGTGACTCAGCCTCCGACGCCAGCACAGGCAGCGGTGCCGTCGCATCCGGTCGAGAGCGGGCGCCACTACGCCGCACGCGTGATCCTCTACATGGAAGCGGCGTTCCTCGTGCTCATCGCTTTCGGTTTCCTGAGCGGCACACAGGGAACCGATTTGTTGAGCGTGGCCGGTGGCGGCGGGCTCTGCATCGTGGGCGTGGTCATCCTTGGCGTCGGTGCGACCCGGATGCGACACGACGTGCCAGTGGTCCGCGACCCCGCCGATCCGGACGCCAAGGTGCCGTGGGACTGGACCGACTTCCTCATGTTCTGGCCGGGATGGTTCAGCGCGTTCCAGTTGCTTGGATCGCTCGCCGTCATCCTCACCGATGTCATCGGCAGCAACTCCGATCCGACGGTACGCAATGCCATCGAGTCATCAGTGCTTGCCGTCTGCCAGTACGGCGCGATGCTCTTCAACATCTTCGTGCTCGCGTTCATGCGCCGCGGTGGCACGTTGCGCGACCTCGGATGGCGCGGATTCAAGTGGTGGTGGCTCCCGGTTGCGCCGATCGCCACGTATGTCGCGCTGGTGGGTGCGAACCTGCTGCAGACTTTCAACCAGAGTCTGTTCCCGGGTGTCACCAATGGTCAGTGCCACGAGGTCCAGCACGACTACAGTCATTACTACGTGCTGGCGATCATCGTCGTGTGCGTCATTGCACCCATCTCGGAGGAAACCATCTTCCGTGGCTTCATCTACGGGTGGCTCCACCGGTGGGGACCGGCAGTGTTCGCAGTCCCGCTCAGCGCAGCGATCTTCTCGGCGCTGCACCAGCAATTGGTGCTCTTCTTACCGCTGTTTTTCGTCGGTCTCGTGCTTGCGTCGCTGTATCAAGGCTCGAAAAGCATCGTTCCCGGTATTCTCACGCACGCGCTGTTCAACCTACCCAACATCATCGCGATCCTGAGTACGACAACCACCTGTTGAGCGCGCCATCGGCACGTACGCGTGGTGTATGTTCAAGACAGGTCAAGAGGGAGTTGGCCAGGAAGACGTATGGCAGGGGTGGCGATGAACGATATGGACCGCGATACAGTGGGTATGCCCCGCGCCGAAGTCGAGACTGCTCGATGGGCGCGCATCGAGCAAGGCGTTCGGCAGGATGCTGCGCGACTCGCTCGGCTCGTACTCGAGGGTCAGGCGGAAGGCTACGAAGCGCAGTTGCTCGCGCGTCGTATCGACTCGGTGCGCACCGACGGGATAGGCGCCGAGTACTGAGTCGCGATCCCGGTCAGACGACGGACTGAATCTGACCGCCGTCGACGGCGAGCGAAGCGCCTGTGATGAATGACGCCGCGGGTGAGCAGAGAAACACCGCCACGCGCGCGATCTCATCGGGCTCGCCTACTCGTCCGAGTGGATTGATCGTGCCTGCGCGCTCGAAGAACGCGTCCAGGTCGGTCACTCCGGATGCACGCGCAAGCTCGATCTGACGGTCAGTGCGAATCGCTCCCGGGAGCAACGAGTTGACGCGAATCGTGGGCGCAAGCTCGTTGGAAAGTGTCTTCGCGAGACCACTCACGGAGCCACGGATGCTGTTGCTCAAGGTCAGCCCACTGATCGGTTGTTTGACGCTCGTCGACGTGATGAACAGGATTGCGGCTGAATCGGACTCCCGTAGCGCGGGCAATGCTGCTTGCACGAGATGCACCGCACTCATGAACGTGAGTCGATACGCGGCATCGAACTTCTGGTCATCCAGGTCCGCGAAAGAGGCCCGCGGTGGTCCGCCGGCATTGACGACGAGTGCATCGAGTCTTCCAAACTCGGTCACCGTGCGCTCAACCGCGAGCCTCGCTTGCTCGGGATCTGCCACATCCGCGACCGTCGCGAGGACGCGGCCACCATGGCTGCGAACGCTGTCTGCTGCGGCTTGCAATGTCGCGTCCGAACGTGCGCACATCCCGACGTCTGCGCCTTCGGCGGCGAACTGTTCGGCGATCGCCCGGCCCATGCCTTTGCTCGACGCGGCGACGAACGCAGCGCGTCCCCGGAGCCCCAGATCCATGGCCTCGACCCTAGCATTTTTGGCTCAGCCCTCTAGAAGGACGTCCGGGCAGTGTCCGCATGCGAGGTCGCCCGACAGCCCATACTGAAATTGATGCCTGGCGAATTCGGAAGGGATTGGTCGATGCCGCCATTGCTACCGGCCGGCTTCACCGTCTTCGAGTCGCTTCCGGTCGACGCTCTGGTGCTTGAAGCGCTTGCGCCGGCGATTGGCAACGGCATCATCACGATGAGCGAAAGCGAGTCGGAGGGAGTGCTTGTCGTTCGCAATGGCGTCGTGGCGGAGCGAGTCTGGATTGCGAATGGGGTTCGCAGTCACGGCGACGAGGCTCTCGCGTTGATCCGGGCGGCCGATGGAGCAATGGTGTCGGCACGTCGGCTCGACGACGCAGCGATGGGCCTTCTCGGCGCTCTGCTCCACGGAATTCCTTGCTATATCGATCTGCGCCTCGAGTGGGTCGCCTGGCCACAGTTTCTCGGCGACCTCTGCACGCGGGGGCAGACGTTCGTTGTCGAATTGGAGACGCCGGTCGGGCGGGGCGTCACCTGTGTACGAGACGGGCGGCAGTTGGCTACGTTCACCGAGTCCCACCCCACGCTGGGCGACGCGAGCCTGCTCGATGACCTTGCTGTGGGAGGGGTCGGCACCATTCGCGTTCTCGTGGATGTCGGCGGTTTGGATGAGGTGGCGCATGCGCCGACAGGTGTGATTGCGCCGACCAGTGCGGACGCCGGTCCGCCCGACGTGAGCACGACGGTCGCCAGCCTGGCCTTGACGGACGTGACCGCGGAAGGCGCGAACGATCCTGTGCCGGAAACACACACCGTCTTCGCGATGCAGCCTGAGGCAGCGACAGCAATCGTGAGTGAACCTCCTCGGGCCGAGCACCTTGCCAACGACGCCCTCGCCGAGACAACCGGAGCAAGCACCCTCGTGGCGCCTCCGGCTGACTACGTCGAACGATATGTCCTGCCGGCGGCCCAATCCGCGCTCATCCCATCGGGAGCGTCACGCCCGCCGGTCATTGACGCCGCCGATCCGAACGCCACATTCACCGCCATGTTCGGCTCGCACCACGAAACACCTGCAGCCCGTTCAATCGCTCTCGACAGTGCACCTCACGCCGCCGAACAAGACGTTGCCTCCCTGCTGCCGCAACTGAGACTGCTCGTGCAGCATCGGCTCCAACGGTCGTCGTCATCTGTCGAGGAGATCGTGGAGCGTGCAGCGACCGATCATCAAAATGTTGGGTGGCTCTCGGACAGAGTTCGCGTCATAACGATGCGTGGATTCCTTCATTCGACATTCGATCAACTCGCGGATGACATGCTCGCCCTCGCTGGCCGCGATCCGGACTGACGAGAGCTCGGGCGCCCGGAGGCGACGACCCTGCGAAGTCTGTCGAGCATGCCGCATGCACGTCGTCGCCCTCCTTTGCAGGTGCGTGGTGTGATGCGCAGATCGCGCACGACACCGGACGGGGCCACCGGTACGTTGTCCCAGTGACGTCCCTCCGCGTGCCGCATCGTCATCACACTGATGGCTGCAGCTCCC
Source organism: Candidatus Dormibacteria bacterium (assembly GCA_050010655.1). GTDB lineage: Bacteria > Chloroflexota > Dormibacteria > Aeolococcales > Aeolococcaceae > Palsa-851. The sequence continues at coordinate 25,782 of JBEKKP010000002.1, read as the reverse complement.
CGGCCAACGGCCAATGTCTGGCGCGATCTCGCAACGACCGCCGCTCTCATCGCGCTCTGGATTGTGCCGTGGCTCGTGATCACCGCAGCAACATGGGTCGCCGGCGGTCGTCCCAGCACTTCGCCGCTCTCATTCATCAATCCGGGCAGCATCGTGCGGCGCGTGTCGTCGGGCCACGGACCGTTTGACTGGTGGGTACTGGTTGCACCGGCATCCCACGTGCTTGCATGGAGATTCTGGACAACCCTCGCCCTGATCATCGCTGCCGGAACGGGCGGTCTCATCGTGATGAGGTTCCAGATCGAGCAGATCACACACGGACAGCTCAAACGCTTGATGCCGACCGGCCGCCGCGTGGCACGCACAGCGCACTGGGCTCGCGGCGTAGATCTGCGTTCGCTGCGTGGTCTCCCGGGGCACGGCGGCGTCTTTCTGCTCGGCCGCCACGGACGCCGAATGCTGGTGACGCAGGCGGAGACCAGTGTGCTTGTGATCGGCCCTACCCGCTCCGGGAAAACAGCGGGACTGGTGATCCCGAACCTGCTCGAGTGGGACGGGCCAGCGATCGCCACGAGCACCAAAAGCGAACTCGTAGAGCTCACAGCCGGACGCAGGCAGGCGCTAGGACCAGTCTATGTCTACGACCCAACTGGAGAAATCGGCGGGGGCGTGCGATCGGTGACGTGGTCACCAATTGCTGGATGTGAAGATCTCGATCACGCCTGGATGGTTGCCTCGTGGCTGTGCGCTTCGCTGCAACAAGGAGGCGGACGCGGCGACAACGACTGGTCGCATTGGGCCGAGTCGGGAAAGCTACTGATCGCGCCGCTCCTCTATGTGGCAGCAACGACCGGACGCACGATCGTCGACGTACGAACGTGGATTCACGGGTTCGATATCGCCACGCCGATCAACATTCTTGAGGACATGCTGCTCGATCCAGCAATATCGGGCGACAGCGATCCCTTCCGGGCAATGTCGATGCTCGCCTCGGTTGATCAACGACCGGAACGTGAGCGAGGTACGGTGTTTTCAACCGTGATGCGCATCTTCAACGTCTTCACCGAACGCGCGGTCGCGGAGTCAGCGTTGTCGAGTCGCTTCGATGCGGACGACTTCCTCGAACGAAAGGGAACCCTCTATCTGTGCACGCCGAGGCAGGCTCCGGAGCGTGTCGCGAGCCTCTTCGTTGGCATCCTGATGACTGTCGTGACAGCGGCATACGCGCTGTCGGACTCGGACCCCACGAACCTGCATAAACGAACCCTCGGTCTCTTCCTGGACGAACTGGCGAACGTGGTACCGATCGAAGATCTCCCCGCGCTTGCTTCACAAGGAGCCGGGCGCGGAGTGATGTTGTTCTCGATCGTTCAAGACCTCAGTCAGCTCAGGGCACGCTACGGTCAGGAGAAGGCCAACACGATATTAAATAATCACGGCTGCAAACTCATCCTACCGGGAAATAGCGATCCAGAAACCGCAGAGATTCTTGCCAAACTGGTCGGCAGGAGCAACTTCACAGAGCAGCAAATGAGTGTCGGCGGAGACGGCCGCGTGAGCCGTTCGTACTCAATCCGCCAGGACGCAATGGCGACGCCGGACGCGTTGCGTCAGCTGAGCGCGGGGAGCGCGATCGTGATTCATCGGGACAGCCCACCGGCGTTCGTTCAGCTCGCCTTCTGGTTTCGAAGCGCTCGCTATCGGAGGCTCGCGCGGATCCCGTACTTTCGGTCGGCGGATCACGTGCCGCGCTGACTTGGCGCCGTGGCGGGCGAGGGCAGGGCAGCAGTCCCGAGTGAGTCGATAGCCGATCCTATCGTCCCTCGGCGGTCAGTGCCCTAGCGGGAACGGTACCGGGATGACGATGCTCCCTTGAGGCACGGAGATGGTGACCGCAACCCCATCGCTGTACTGCCGATACCAGGTCTGCGAACTCGCGCTGAATCGGTCGATCGATGACAGCCGCTGCGAGCCAAGCTCGTAAACACACGACTCCACGCCACCTGTTCCATTGCGAAGGAACGCGCAACGCACCGTCGCGGAGATGCCGTTCCATGTCATCACCGCCGCTGCTGTGATCACCCCCGACGACGCTGTGTCAAGCACGAGTGTCGCAGCGCCGGTGAACACCTGTGACCCCGGAGTCTCCTGCGCGACCAGCGTCAGAGTCGTGCCGTCGACGTGAACGCCGGCGCCATCCTTCCCCGCATCAAACGACCGTGGAGCGGCTGACAACCACACTCCCGCTGCGGCGGATATCAGAGCCAGAAGGAGCGTGGCAACAGACCGATGTGCACGCACCGTGCGGCGCCAATTCGTCGTCCGCCGATGTACTGGCGCGAGTCCCCCGAGGGGCACGGGCAACGTCTGCGTGGATCGCTCGAGCGGAGGCTGGGCAACGGTTCGGAGGACCGTGCGATCAGCCACGCCGAGCAGCGACCTCCGCGATCGCACAATCGACGACGTGCACGGGGTCGGTTGCGAGGTGGAGGGTCATCCGCAGCCGCCGCCCGCGCGCGGGGATGACTCTTCCGTGAGCTGTTTCCCGAGCACAGCGGTCATCAAATTCCAGCGTCGCCAGCACCGGTTCCGACCCCTCAAGCAGTGCACCCTCAATGCGGAGATCACCGAACGCGCCGAAATCTGGACGCATGGCGTCGCCCGCATCCAGGAAGGGCTGGAGCTCTCGCTCCAACTGCAACAGCACAGCACGGTCGCGCGAGTCGGCACCCACCTCGTGACCGGCGATGAGCAGGCCCAGGTCGAACGTGAACTGTTCGACGGCTTCACGAATACGATCGAGCCGTTCCTCGCGGAGCGCGTGTTGCGTCGTCCGATTTGAACGCCCTCCGCCGCGGATCACCGCGTCGAGCCGCCTGCTCACGCCCGGATGGCCTGCGGGGCCCGGACGATCGCGTCGGCGAGCTCTCTGTAGGCCGCGCGCAGTGATGAAGACACTGCTTCGACTGGCACACCCTGCATGCCGGCGTACCTGACTCGCTCCGCATCATCAGGGACGTCCACGACGCGATACACGCGCTGCGCGATCGCAGTCAGATATCGCTTGGTCAGTGGGTGCTCGCGGTTGCGTCGTGTTCGAGGGACGAGCGAGGCGACGATCACCGGCGGAAGATCGCGCACATCAAGGTAGTCGAGCACGCCGTTGAAGTCCTGCTTCGAAGCCGCACTCGGAAGCACCAGGACATCAGCGTGCTCGAGCCAGTACGCCGCCGCGGCCGCAGCGGGTCCGCCGGTAGGGTCCGGCAACCGGTTGCTCATGTCAACGATGACGAGTGGATATCGTGAGCGAAGATACGCGGCGAGCAAACCAACCTCAGTGCGTGAGTACTCCGTCGTCTCGCGCGACTCCGGGAAGCAGGCGAGTGCAGGCGTCGACGCGTGGACCGGTCGCGGGATTTCGCGATCTGCCGTCAACGCGACGACCATATCCCGCACCGTGGCGGCTCCTGGCGGCAGGTTCAACTGGCCCCACGCATCGGGATTGGCGAGGTTCGCATCGACGATCGCCGCGCACCGGCCCACCGCATCCAGGGCAGCTCCCGCGACAATCGCCACACCCGCCGCGTGGCTCGTCTTTCCCACGCCACCTTTTCGAGAACCGACAACGACGATGGTGGAGCCACGCATCACGAGCAGACCCCCAAGATCGTCGCCTGACATGTCCGCTGACGATCGCCACGTACGCGCGCGGCGCGTCCACGCAGGAAGGCGAAATCCCCGGATCCCGGCGGTGTGCTCGTCAACAGATGCCGTCGACGGTGCTGCCACTCTCGGCTGCGAGGAACGCCCGTGTTCCAGGCTCATCGCAATGAGAAGATCAAAGGGGTCGGGACCGGGATCGTCGAGAGGTCCGTCGCTGCCCGAAACCGGCTTTGTATCGGGAATGTGCCGCTCGGTGAACGCCGCCGCGAGCGATCGCAGTCGCGACGCCTCAACCTCCGCGTAGACGCCGGCATCCACCAGATCAGTCATCACGGCAGCGGCATAGTCGAGTGGGGAGCGGGCGCACAAGCCATGCACGCCAACGCGGTGCTCGTACGCCGCCAAGCCTGCCGGCGACGACACGCCGACATAGGAGGACCCGTCGATACCGACCAACCAATCTCCCAGGCCGTCCGCATCGTCCACGACGAAGATGACCTGAGCGTCGCGCGGCACCTCGAGTTCCCACCATGCGTCGAGCTGTGGCTGCGCCGCACCCTCAGAAAAGAACCGTATGCCGCGAACCGGTGGCCTGGAAGCCACGACCCTCGAGCCTTGGACCGAGAGATCAATCAGCATCCGTGCCACCGCTTCGGCGTCCTCGTCATCCTCGAGAAGCACCACAATCGCCAAAGACGGCTGGCGGTCAGCGCGCAAGGGAAATCGCCTCTCGAATATTCGCCGCGCCAGAACCACAGCACATCGACGATGTCGGCAGTGCGCGCTGGAGGCTTCCGACGGTCAATAGGACCAGTCCGACAGCAAGCAGCATCGATGCCGTCGGATATGGCCGCCGATCCGATCCTCTCGTCTTGAGCTCGCGGACAGCACTCATAACAGTCGCTGATGCGGCAACAACGACCACAAGCCAAGCGAGCAACACCATGACGGCTTCGCCCGCGGCCATCGTCGGGATACCCGCCGTGAAAAAGGTGAGCCCCTCGCCGACGTCAGGTGGGCGGAGAACGAACAACGCCGCGATCAGCAGCGTTACCAACAAACTGAGCAGAACAACATTCCTGCGGAACATGCGTTGTTATCCCCCCAGACCAGCAGAGATCGCGTGAAACGTTGGAGCGCCGATCAACAGGAGGAGTGGAACGAGCATCCCCGCAATCGGCAGCGTGATCAGGATTCGTGCACGGGCAGCGCGCACGCGGGCATCCGCAAGCCGTTCCTGATAGACGGTGAGGGCGAGCCGTGTATAGGCAACGCGATCAGGGACGCCGACATTGGTCGTTGCGGCAGCGTCAGCGATCTCCGCAAACTCGCGAATCCGGTACGCCTCGGCAATGAGTCGATACTTTTCGGCAGTTGAGCGATAAGGCGTCTTCGCCAACCGCTTGAAACCGCCGCGATCGAGAAGGTTCTGCAACGCGTCATCCCGGGCGCACCGAGACATCACGCGAATCGCATCATCGAGCTGGAGCCCGCGACTGTCCGTCATCACGGCGACCGCCATGAGCATGTCGCCCAACGTTCGACCTGATGCATCACGAGCTTCGCGCGCACGACGGCGAAGATCGGACAGTGCGAGTGGTGGTATCAGGGCAGCGATGAGGAGTGCAGCCCACGGGGGAGCCGGCCATTCGCCATCGAGCGCCCTGCCGGTTGCTGCCGCCGCAAGAAGGAGGGCAAACGTCAACAACGTGATTGCACCTGTCCGTGCGAGAAAGCTCGCCGAACCGTCGTCACTGTTTGCCTGACCAAGGAGGCGCTCCAGGTCGAGCTCCGTCTGCAGGCGCCGCAAAAACGGCGCTCGATTAGCAACTCGCTCTAGTGCGGACCCCCGAGTTGCGTATCCCCGCAGGTGTGACATCCGCCGCCACGCGCGGGCATCGGCGGCGGTGAAAACATCAAGCAGAAGGATCCCTCCAACCCAGGATCCGATAGCAAGCATCGCCAGCGCCGCATACGGAATCGCTTCAGCCATGAGGATGCAGTTCCTGCTCCTGCACCTGGTGGAGATCCCACCGAGTCCATCGAACCGTGCGGGCGATACGCCCGAGCATGGCGATGAGGACGAAGAACATCGCGACGGCCACCAGGAGCACGACGGTCCCTTCGACGGTGTCGTAGTACGCGCGAAAGCTTGCGACCCGGACGAGGCTGACGAACATGACTGTCATGAGCGCGGACATCGCGAAGGTGACCGCCCGCTGCTGTGTCAAGGTCACCAATGACTCTTCCTCCACCTGCAGCTGGGCCTCGCCCACGGGAAGGAGTACGTCGTCAATCGCAGAGATGAGCCCGTCAAGGCTTCGCGTTCGCGCCCAGATCAACACGGCGCAAGCGTGCTCAACCAGTGGCGACCGCGAGCGAGTGCCGCTCAGAACCAGGTTCGCCGTGACCGAACCACCCTGCCCCCAGGGCTCGAGCACATGGGCGAGATCGCGTCCGGGGTTGCGACCGACCTCCTGGAGCGCGGAGTCCAGCGACTGATTCCCGATCGCCATGCGATCACGGAGCACTCGAAGCTGCACGAGAAAGGCGCGTTCCATGCGGAGGCGCCTTCGCGCTGCACGCCCGGCGACGAGGAAGCGGACGCCAAAGAATCCTATGGCGCCGAGGAGAAGGCTCAAGAGCCAGATCTGTGTCGTGAATCCGATGACCACACCGATGACGGCGACACCAAGACGGAGCGCAATCCAGCGACGCCAAGGCCAGCCAAGCGCCGCCGCGACGTCCTTCTCGTGCTCGATCAACGGGATGGTGCGACGTCGTGATCCCCCGCTACGCGGCCGCATCCCGAGGATGACCGCCATCCCAGCGCAACCGCAACCAACGATGACCGCCACACCGGCAACGAGAATCACAGGCTCCGGAAGACCAACGCCAATGATCACGGCGACGGCACCTCGTCGCTATGAAGATACGGGCGGATGCGCGGCGCCAGGCGTCCAAGGTTGCCGATCAGGTCAGTTCCCCGAACCAACCCTCCGCTCTCTGCCTGACGGTAAACCCACTTATGGTTTCCACCACGTTCTACCGCGACGACGCCAGTGATGCGGCGACGGCCGTCCTGGTTCGCTATATGAACGACCACGTGAATGGCCTGTTCCACGATGCGTTTCGCCAGGCGCTCGTTTCCGGCAAACCGTGCGTTCTCCATGACGTACTGCATCGCTTGTTCGATCGCGAGTTCGGCATCCTCGGCGTGGATGGTCGTCATCGAGCCGTCGTGGCCGGTCATCAACGCCTTGCAGACGGCGGCCATCTCCTCGCCGCGAGACTCGCCGAGAATCAGCCGATCTGGTTGAAACCGGAGAGCGTGACGCACGAGGTCGAACATCGTGAGATGTTGAGCGTCGGCATCTGCGCGAATCGAGGGAATCGTGGAAACGGCGGTGGTAAGTACGTGCCACTCCTTCCCGTCGCCGCGATCCTGATCGAGATGCAACTCGGCCCCGTCCTCGACGACGACGATGTGCTCATCGTCCGGCACCATACCGGCGAGGACGCGCAGAAGGGTGGTCTTTCCTGTGGACGTACCCCCGGCAATCATCAGGTTGGCACGGCCGCGAACACAGGCCTCGATGAAGATCGCGACGCCGCGCGGCATCACCATCTGCGTCACGTAGTCGTTGAGATCTCGAACCTTCGATCGCGCCGGCACCCGGATCGCCGCTTTCACATCGGAACGGCCGGAAACGGCCGGGCGCTTGGCGACGCAGAGCCGAATCACGCTCCCCACGTTGGCCTCCGCGATCGGCGAGGCATCGGTGATCGAACGATCACCGGTGACTCCGCGCATTCGCACCACGCCGCGGAAGAACTCGAGGACCTCGTCATCGCTCGAGAACGGACTGTCACCGATGAGAGAAAGCTTCCGTCCCACCGTGCTGACCAGCCAATGGTCATGGCCGAGGCAGGTGATGTTCTCCAGCTCGGCGCCGTAAATAAGGAGCGACAAGGGATGGAGATGCGATCCGAGAATGACCGCGTTGCGCTGCGTCGTCGCCCGATAGCGGGTGTTACGAGAGAGCTCAGCGACGACCGACAGTGGCAGCCCGCTCATCTGCGGCGCCTCGATTGCCCGATCAATCACGTGCGAGACGTCCTCCGCGAGGCGCTCCTCGTGCAGAACGGACGCCGGTTCGCCGTTCCTCGATCGCTGGACCGAGGCGGCGATGATCTCTGCTACCTCTCGCTCCTCAATTGGGATACGCGGCCATCGACTGACCTGCACCGACGTGTCGCGATGGTCCGGAAGCGGCGGCGAGTCGAGGGCGGTCGCAACAGTCATAAGTGCAAATCCGCCGCGACACCCGCAAGCACAAGAGGTCGTCCGGTATCCGCCACGCGCGCAGCGCGCCGTTCATCCCACTCCCACCCGCGCCGCACCGGGAGGTCGGGGAGTTCGCGCTCGAGGCTCTCGACCATGACGCGTCGATGGGCGGCGCCGCGTTGCTCGCACACGATCAATTCGCCATGTGCAGGGCGTGCGGTTCGGAGCACGTCGATGCTTCTCGACAACAGCGCGGGGTCGTCACGAATAACAATGAAGACGCGGTCGAACACGGCGCACACCGCGTCGGCAGCCGCGCGTGGTGACCGAAGGCTGGTGTGCGCCCACGGATGCCCGAGGTCGACAACGACCACATCGGCGTCGAGGTCGCGCATCGCCGGCGCGATGGAGCGAAGACAATCGCCAATCTCAAGTCCATAGGTGCTGCGCAGTCCCGGGATCACTCGCAAACCTGGACGATCGGGGACGGGAAGAGCTTGCGCATCGAGCACGTTCGCCGTCACCGGCCGATCTCCGAAACAGTTGGCGAGGCCGCGGTCATCGAGACGCAGATACAGGAGATCGGCGACCGTGCCGCCTTCCATGTCGCAGTCGATGAGTACGACGGATTTCTTCGCAGACAACGTCCAGGCGAGACTCGTCGCCCACGAAGTCGACGTCTGTCCGGCGCGGGTGGTGCACACGCCGAGAAGGAGACTCACGGTGCGTTTGCGCTTCCCGAAAGCCCCCCACATGCGGCGCCACACAGGATGTTGATCGCTGTGTCGGCGCTGAGCGGCGACGGCGCCAACTCCGCACCGGGAACCGTCATAGCAGCGTGCAGTGCGACATTTGACGCGCCGATGGCGATCCACGCCGGTTCGTCAGCAACTGGCACCAAGACTGTTATCGAACTGCCCGATACGGTATTCACCACCAAGTCATGACCGACCAGAACCTGTTGACCAGTTGACACCGCCGCGTAGACGTCGATGTCGTCGCCGGGCGCGAGCGGAGGCGCATCCTCGACGGTGATTGCGACCTGGGATTCGGCTGAGGCGGCGATCAGATCGTCGCTTCTCAGGATGTCGTTGGTTGTCAGGCTTCGCACGAACAACGCGTGAAACGTCGAAGGGCCTTCGACTTCGAAGTTGAAGTCACCGGACCCCGAGCGAACCTCTACCAATTGCACGTTGTTCGCGCTGAATGGAGTGCCGGCGACAACATCGTGCGTGACGACCCACACCGAAGCCATCTGGGTCGCGTTCATTTGTTCGGTGTAGACGATCACCCCGAGTACGGCAACGATCACCGCGCTGAAAAACAAGGCAGCAGCGAGTCTTCTACGACTCATTTGATGCACCCCTCCCTGAGAATCCCCCCGCCGCCAGGCAATTACCAGCATAGGTCAATGGGCGGTGGACCGTTGGAGACAAGATCATGGGGGAGCAGAACCCCAGCATCGGAGCCCCGTTTGATCGTGCGGATCGGGGTAACCGGCAGGAAGGTCGGGACATGGGTCGACTGGACGACCGTCCTCGAGCACCTCGAAGTGAAGGTGATCGCCGGTGGCACAACCGGAGTCGCCCTCAAAGCCGATCGGCTGGCCAACGACAACCGTCGCACCGTCCGCGGCGACAAATCCCTCGAGATGTCCGTAGAGATAGGTCGTTCCACCGGAGTCGAGGACGCCGTATGTGCCAAGCCCGCCGGTACGACCTACCGGATACAGGCACGCCACGGGGCTGCCCAAGGCACGGTGAAAGACTCCATCCGCAACCGCGATGACGAGAGTTTCCGGGGGACAGACGATGTCGATGCCGGTATGCGGATGCTCCCATGGCGTATCTCCGTACCCCTGGCTCACATAGAGTTTTGGGCAGTTCATCGGAGCCCCGACGATGACGTCAGTCAGCGCGCTGCAGGGGGATGACGATTGCGCGCAAGGCTGATCGGTGCCCACGCCAACCAGTGATGCTGTCGCTGCGACCACTGCGCTCCCAACTGCGAGAACGACGAGGCACGTGACAAGAGCGCATGCCGTACATCCGGCGCACGACGTGATGCCGCAGGATCGGGCACGATGTCCGCCACGTCCGGACGAGCCACCGGTGACCGCCGACGTCAGCGCGCGCAGGGATCGAGCTCTTGAGAGTGCGGCGCCGATTGCTGCTGGAATGGCCAAGCTTCAGCTCGCAAACGTCGTTGTAGGCTGCGATCGTGGCTCTGGAGACGAGTGCGCCAGTGCTAGGAGCGCCGGCCCCGCAACGATCGAGACGACAGTGCGCTCGCCGCCGGAGAGAAGCACCGCACGCCCCTGGATCGGTGGACTGACCGCCGCGACCTCATCTTCAGTCAACCCGAATACATCACGGACATCGGCGAGCGCGCCTTCTTCGACGCCGAGAATCAGCTTCGTGGCCGCGGTAGCGACGAGAGTTCGGCCAAGGTCAGTGCCCACGAAATCGTGGACTTGTTGTGAGCACATCCAGACGCCGGCACCGTGTTTGCGGGCCTGTCGGACGAGTTGACCGAGGACTTCTCCGGCATCCGGGTCGATCGTGATGCGATGTGCTTCATCGACCACGACGATCAACCGTCGATGATCACGGCCCAGCGCGGCGAGCACCGCCGTCAGGACTACCGCCAGCGCAGGTGTCAGATCAGCGGCATACGTCAGAGCAAAGGTTCGCAGCCCGATGGACACGGGACGGTCGCCAACACGAAATGTGGATGGACGATCGAACACGCGCGCCCGATCCCCTTGCGTGAACCGTCGAAGTCGCGCCGTGATAATCCGGCATCGATCCTTCTCACGTCGCGTCAATGCCTGAGTGACAGAGGTGGTCTCGATGAAGGTGACCAGGTCGTGAATGACCGGTTCGTCTCCGGGGCGCTCACGATTCCACTCTCGGAAAAACGATGCGATCTCGCCGTGTACCCACCCCTGGTCCTCGTCCGGCAGACGCCGAATCGGACGGCCATCCTTGACACCCTTCTCGTCGCCGGCCATCACGCTCAAGACCGGGAGGAGAAGACTCGCGGCGAGATCCGGGGCAACGTCGCAGCCAGGTGCGAGCGGGTTGAGTGCGTCCTCGCCTAGCTCGAAATGGAGTCCTCCGATGGCGTTCATGACGCGTCGGTACTCGGAGTCGGGGTCGATAACCACCGCTGATGCACCTTCCATCACGTGGCGCACGAGCAGGGTTTTTGCCGCGACACTCTTGCCGGATCCGGAGCTTCCGACGATGACGGCGTTGTGGTTGGGTCTACTCCATACCGAGAGGTACGCCGGAGCGCCGGTGAGCTGATTGATCCCGACGAGCGGCTGCCGCTGATCCGAAAATGGTGTCCCCAGGGCGGGAACCAGGCACGCAGCGACAGAGTCGGACGTCAGTTGAAGACTGCGGCCGAGCGGTGCACCGCCAGGACTGACGGCGAGCGAGGGCAGCAGGCCGGGTGATGTCGGATGCACTGTCTCGAAGCCCTGTCCTCGCAGGAGGCCGTCGAGACGCTCGGCCGCTTCTGCGGCTTTGGACAGAACGGCATGCCGGACGGCAAAGCTGAGCGCAATGCGGCATGGAATGAGCTGGCGCTGCGCGATCGCGGCGAGGGCTGCCGTGGTATCCGCGAGCGCGATCTGGTTGTCTACAGCGTCGTTGCCTTCCCGGGCGGTGTAGCGCTGCATTGCCGCGCGACGATTGAGCACCGTGCGCGCCACCGTCGCATCGACGGGCAGCAGATGCAGGCTCGCGTAGCCCTTGACGCGGCTCCGGATAAGCGCGTCGACGACAGATCCGGGATGCACCGTCGCGGGGAGGCGTGTCGCGGTGAGAACGATCTGGAATTCGTCGCCGATCCGGACCACGCCGGTCCCGCTGACTGCCGAAGTCGGCGAACCGAGAACGCTATTGACCAGCAGCTCAGCGATGTCATCGCGATCGGCCACTGACGCGACCAGTCCCAAGCCCGGCGCGGTGCGCAGTGCCGTCAGGAGGGCTCGAGAAGCATCGTCATGGCTCGCCTCGAGCGCCCGGGGGAGCCGTGTAGCGCGGCTGAGCCACGGAATCCCGTCGGACGCAGCGAGCCCTGGTGCTAACACGACGTAGTGACGTAGTCCAAGGCTCTGCTCCGCGACCTTACCCGCGAGATCGCGCTCCAGTTCGGCAAGTCGCGTCGCCGGCCACCCTTTGGTGCGCTCGTCAAATGCGATCTGTGCCCTGTGACTGTCGAAGTTGCTCACAACACTGACGAGTTGCGCCGGACAGTCCAGCGCTAGCAGCCACCGCGTGAGTGTTGCGCACCAGCGCGCGTGTGACTCGCTGGTCGGTGAGCCCCCCGGCCCTTCGATCACGATGATTCCGCGAGCGCCGCCGGGATTGAGAAGGATTACCCCGGCATCCGCACTACCGACAATCGGCAATGCGGTGAGATTCCGAAATGACCGGAGCGGCCTGGGCCATCGGGTCTCACGCCGGACACGTGACACCTGCATCGCGTCACCAGTGCACTTCACCGATGCACGGCATCCCTCCCCGTTCAGGACCGCGGTCGTCATCACGCTGGCGCCAGGTCGATAGAAGAGCCAGGTTCCGAACCAGATCCCGTCACGCATTGGGGCGGCGATCGTGAAAGCGAGCATCAACACCGCCATCGCGAGCCCGATCCGCGAGCCGACGGACAGTGCATTCATGCCCATGCACAGGAGCGCAAGTGGCGTCGCGGCGCTGATCAACACGAGTGCGCGCAGCGGTACAAGCATCGGCCCAAACGGCACGCGGATCTGAGCATCGACTGCGAGAGGAACGCGCACCCCACTCATCCGATTGCTGCCTCCAATGGCTGAAGTCCGACCTTCGCGGCGGTGTCGCCGGCGCCCACTGGCCCCGCGCCGAGCCACTCCGACAGAAAGTCGTTCGCGAATGCAGCCTGCTGGCGTGGCGGCGTTCTACTCCAGGCGAGTTTTGCTCGGTCGCCCGATGACACGGACCCGAATGGCTGGTCGCGAGTTGACGCTCCGATGAGCTTGCTATTCCCAGCCCCAAACGCGTTGAATGCGTGTTGCGAGAACAACTGCTCTGCCCCGGCAACAGCACTCTGGCCATCGGCGCCCAGTGCAGCCACCATGTCCGGTGGCCCGCCTGCGGCGAGCAGATTGATCCCCTTACTCATCCCGGCGGAACTACCGCCGAGGCGCGTCTGCGACTCCGACGACGCGGGACTCAGTCCCTGGGTTGCAAGTCCTACTCGTTTCATGAAGTTCACCGCGGAGTTCCCGCCATCGCGGTTCGCGCCGAGTGCCTCGGCCATGAAGCCGGCAGACGACAAGCGATGCACCGGCGCGACCATCGTTGCTACTCCCGCCGCGAATCCTGCGAGAGCACCGCCATGGCTGAAACCACGCCAAGTCAGGTGATGAATCATCTTTCCTGCGAACCAGAGTCCGCCACAAATTACAACCACCGCGAGGAGTGGTCCCACCACGGCTGCCGAGACAACGTGGGATGCAAGCGTCAGGCTCAAGGCGATCGCCATGCCGAGCACCAACGGCGTCAGGAGAACGCTGCCCAGAAGATCGAGCCACCAGTGAAAGAAACGATTGTTCGAATCAAAAACCGCCGTGGCGAGACACAGTGGCGCGGCCACAATGCAGAACCCCAGCATGACCGTGCGGACGATCATCAGAAACGCCGCGTAGAGGATCAGGATGAGAAGCGGTATTCCGCCGATGACGACGGCGACCATATCGTTGCTGGCGTGAGTAAGGACGCCATAAACGTGACTGAACCACCCCTGACCTGGTTGCGCTCCGCTGAGGAGCGACGCGTGCAAGATGAGTCCGATCACGGCTCCTGAAATCGCGATTGACGCATCGACGCACCACACGATTGCCGTGTACCCGACGCTGACTTGCGTCCCTGGGATGCCGATCACGGCGACCGCCAGCAGGAAGCGTGGCAAGACCGCAAGGATCGTCTCCATCGAGCTGGTCCGATGGTCAACAAGCGCTCGAATGATGCGCCCCGCCGCTGCGACCGCTGCGATCATCAAGGCCGGCGGAATCATGCCTTTGTAAAGCGCCTCATATATCTGTGCAGAGTTCCATTGCTGGCCCGGCTCGCCGATCGTGCCAAGAAACCACGTCTGGAGCTCTGGCGGAAAGAGCGTGCTTGTGAGCCAGTTGACCGCGTCGGCGATGAAGTGGCCCGTGTCGAAAAAGAACCGGAAAAATTGCGTGAGAATCGTCAACGCCCCGCCGAGGACGTTCAAAATGGCGCCTCCGGCGTCGTATGCGCCATGGAAGAATCCGGCAACGTTCTGTAGCCACGTTGCCGGGTTCCACCAGCTCCCTGCCCCGCTTCCCACCGTCGATGTTCCTTAGGATGTCAGCGAGAATCGATACGCTGTAGCGTGGTCGGGCGCAGCGGAGACGCTGCAGCCCGATCTCTGGCGTCACCCACACGCACTTCGCGCGGTCGCAAGGAGGAATCGGCGCTCGCGACACCAGCGTCTCGACGTAGCGGGACAATGCTTCGGTGCCTTGCGAGTGGAATCGAGAGCAGGTACACCTCGGTCGTCATCAGCCGACACCGGAAATCGACTTGACGAGCTGTAGAACCAAGATGGCTCCACCGCCTTTGGTCACCATATCCACCATGAATGAGCCCCCACTTTCCCGGTGCTCCATCATTTTGTGTATGCCACTGATAGCCACCGCTGCGGGTATAAGAAATTGCGCGGAGGTCAGCAGCGGGTTCGCGACACGCGCGAGGACCTGCTGCGAGAGAGGGTCAACGGGTGACGCCGCGCTCAGCGCGCTGAGCCAGTGGATCGTAGCGGTGACTGCAATCAGCAGCATGGCGGATGCTCCTCAACCCTCGGTCTGGACTGGCCCGCTCGGGGCCGAGTGCTGAACTCTGAGAGCGCTGCACGGACAGCCATCGGACATTGCGTGGGCGGGACATATGCGCCAACCAGCGGTTGCGCCGGCAACGTGCTCTCGCGGCACTGAGCTGCGGCCATCGAAACCACGCCTTGAGAATCCGGCACGCTTGCGGGTGTTCGACGTCACAGAGCACCACTTCGATGTCGGTGAAGAATCGCGCATGCGGCGCTCAGCGCCCGATGGGTCAGAATCTAGTGCAAAGCCTCGCTACGCGCTGTCTTCACGGAGATTCAAGATGTTCACAAGCATTCTCGTAGGTTTCGACCGGTCGGAGCACGCTCGCGTCGCGCTTTCTCAGGCCGTAGACATCGCGCGCACGCAGCATGCCTCGCTGACCGTCCTGGTTGCGTACAGCACGCTGATGCCCTGGGGGCCGGTCGCACCGTTGCCACAATCGGCGGTCGACGAATTCGTCGCCGGCGTCCAGAGCGATGCTCAGTCGATCGCGGACGAGGCGGGGAGCAGCATTCCGGCCGAGGTACACGCCGCGATAGTGGTGGTGGATGCGGCACCGGCAGAAGCGCTCCTCGACCAGGCTGCCACAGGCCGCCACGATCTCATCGTGGTCGGATCACGGGGACGCGGCGATGCTGAATCCTTCCTGCTCGGCAGCGTGAGTCACGCGGTGCTGAGCCACAGCAGAGTCCCCGTGCTGATCGTGCATGTTCCCTCCGTGGAGAGCTCGCCTCAAGGCCACTAACGGCGCCAGCCTTCCGGATGGGCCGAAACACCAGCGAAATGTTCGCGGCAGACGCTGGTGCGAATGTCCACCCATGGCCCACCTTGGGCCAGGTACCAGGAGGCGCGGAACAATGGCTGACGTATCCATCAGGAAGCTGGGAATCGGGCTCGCCAGCTCGATCTTGGCCGGGGCGATTTCTGTTACAGCTGCTGCAGGGGTCGGGGCGAGCAACGTTCGCTCCTCTGACCAAGACACGTACGTCTATACCGAGAGTAACCAGACGTCCGCGGACGGTGGCAACGCGGTCCTGGGGTACTGGGTCGCCGCCGGCGGTGCGTTGACTCCGATCGGTAGCTTCCCCACCGGCGGAGACGGCACCGGGGCCGGGCTCGGCTCGCAAGGGGCAGTCACACTCGCCGAAGGCGGCCACGCACTTCTCGTCGTGAATGCGGGCTCGAACACGGTCTCCTATTTCCGAATCCTTTCGAACGGGACGCTGTGGTTGGTCGACGCCGCTCCGTCGGGCGGGACAGATCCGGTGAGCGTCACCGCTCATGGCCGCTGGGTTGAGGTCCTCGACCAGGGCAGCAACACCGTCGCGGGTCTTGTGCTGACAGGCGCTGCGCTCGTGCCGTCATCGCACAAGGCGGTTCCGCTCTCGTCCGCTGCTGAGACACCGGTGCAAATCGGATTCACACCGTCCGGGGCGCATGTCATCGTCACGGAAAAGGTAAGCAGCAGCATCGACACGTTCAATGTGACCGCGGACGGCCGGCTCATCGGGCTACGCCACACCGCATCGACAGGTACTGCGCCCTACGGGTTCGGATTCAGCGCGGGCGGTGAGGCGATCGTTTCTGACGCCGGTGGCGGCGCGGGCGGCGTCAGCGCAGCAACGTCGTACAAGGTCGGCGCCGTTGGTGTATTGCACCCGATCAGCGAGGTTGGTGAGTCTCAAGCCGCGGCGTGCTGGCTCGTCGTCAATGGCAGCGGTGACCGGGCGTATCTCGCGAACGCCGCATCGGGCACCGTTTCTTCGTACAACATCGGGCCTGGCGGACGGTTGGTGCTGCGTTCCGCAGTGGCGGCCACGGTCGGCGTGCATCCAATCGACGAAGTCGTCACCAGCGGGTGGTTCTTCGTCCTGACGACAACTGAGATCGCGTCCGCACCGATCACAGCGGGTGGAGATCTTGGCACGGTCAACGAGTCCGCTGCGAGCGGCCTTCCCGCGGCGGCCACAGGCCTCGCACTCGCCGCGGTCTGAGCTAAAGACGTAGAAGCCCAACAACCCTGACCCAACGGCTCGCTGGATGCCGTGCGGCACCTCGCCGCACGGCATCTCGGCGACTTTCGCAGAATGGTGAGCAATGACCATGGAAACCCCGTCGTCTCGCTCGCCGGCAACCCGGACTGACCCGGTGGCCGGCGAAGGCGGCGCGAAAGCCCTCGGATCGCCCATCCTCGTGGTGGAAGATGATCAGACCACCTGTGATGTCGTGCGGGCATACCTCGAGAGCGCCGGGCATCGTGTCGTCGTATGCCGAACAGGCAGTGAGGCGCTCGGCTTTGTGCATCAAACCCAGCCGCGCTGCGTCATCCTCGACGTGATGCTTCCGGGCAAGGATGGATTCGCTATCTGCGAGGAGATCCGGAGCGCCGGCTCGATTGTTCCGATCCTGTTTCTCAGCGCGCGCGGTGACGAGCCGGATCGGGTCGGTGGACTTCGGGTTGGAGCCGACGACTACCTCGTGAAGCCATTCAGCCCCCGAGAACTCGTCGCGCGCGTCGACGCGCTCCTCCGCAGGTCAGAGATCGGTCCTCGACCCCCGGCAGTTGTAACCCTCGGCAATGTCGCGCTCTCACCCACGCAGCATGAGGTGGCGGTTGAAGGGATGCGCCTTGCGCTGACGCACGTCGAATTCGGACTTCTTGCCGCGATGATGGAGCGACCTGGATGGGTTCTGACCCGCAGTCAGCTCATCGATCGGTTGTATGCGGGCGACCGCCTCCCTGCACTGGAGCGGACCGTCGACGTTCACGTGTTTCGGCTTCGCGAAAAGCTCCTTGCGGCACAGTCTAATGCAGCCATCGTTACCATCCGAGGTGTCGGGTACAAGATCACCGCCGAGGGCCACTGATCATGGCTCACGTCCACCCAAATCGTCCCCGGGCATGGGTTCTGCGGCGGTGGAGTGCGCTGGGCCTGCGTTGGCAACTCGTCGCACTCAACATCGTTGTCATTGCAGTGACCGTCGTGCTGATCATCGTCTTGATGCACAACATCGCGCAGCAGCAATTCATGGTCATCATGCACGCTGCTGGGCAGCCCGTCGATCCGGCTGCTGGACAGCGCGCATACGACGCAGCCGTCGAGGCTCAGATCTACCCGACCATTGCCGTCGCAGCCATCGTCGCTGTTGGTCTTAACTTTCTGGCCGTGACCCTCGCGCTGAGGCCATTGTCTGCCGTCAGTGAGGCAACGCAGCGGATGGCGCGCGGCGCCACGCCGGCGATGGTTGAAACGAATCGTCGTGATGAGATCGGTGGCGTTGCGAACTCCGTCAATGCGCTCGCGCAATCACTGCAGCGTCTCGAGGAGTTGCGCCGCCAGGTTACCAACGATGTCGCTCACGAGTTGCGGACGCCCTTGCACAATCTTCTAGGACTGATCGAGGGCATGCGCGACAGTGTCCTCGCGGTCACGCCGGCACGATTGCAACAGGCGCACGGTGAGGTAGGCCGTCTCATCGCACTCGTGGAAGACCTGCGCGGCCTTTCCGACGCACAGCTGGCAAGCGACCGGATGACCCGCGAACCGCTGAACCTCGAATTCATCGTTCGTAGTGCGGTTGCCGGGTTTGGCGCTCGCATGGATCTGCGTGAAATCACGTGGGAGCTCGCGGCCTCGGACGATGAATTTGTGGTGGAAGGCGACGCAGGTAGGCTTAGTCAGATCGTCAGCAACATCGTCGATAACGCGATCCGGTATGCGGGCACCGGCACTATGATTCGAGTCGCCCTCGTCCGCCGTGGCCCTTGCGTCCGTGTCTCCATCCATAACGCTGGCGAGCGCATTGACGACACCGCACTCCCGCACATCTTCGAACGCTTCTTCCGAGCAGACCCAAGCCGTACGCGCGGCAGCGGTGGCGCCGGTATCGGCCTAGCGATCGTCAAAGAGCTGGTCACCGCCCACGGCGGCGACGTCGGCGCGAACAACGACGCCGATGGTGTCACCGTCTGGTTCGAGTTGCCTCTCCAGGAATCGAACACCCAACAGGTCGTTCACGCGGATCCCTCACGCACAGCCACAGCGCTCGACGCCGCCAGCAGAGCGTAGACCCACCTCGAACGGCATCGCCGTTGGCAGGGTAGCCGCGCGAACACCCAACCGAACTACGCAAGACTCACTCCTTCTGCGACGGTTCCGGGGCTCGTGAAGGCCAGCGCACCTCAGGGATCGGCGCAATGGATCTGATCTGGCCATCATCGCCGCGGACGAGTTTCCACCCGCCTTCATGAACCAGCCAGTGATGGCGGTGACACAACAGCACCAGGTTGTCGAGATCGGTCGGTCCACCGTGCGCCCAGTGTTTGATGTGATGCGCCGCGGTCCACGCGGCGGGACGGTCGCATCCCGGCCAGGCACACCCACCATGGCGCGCATGCAGCGCGCGCCGCGTGGGTCCGGACGGCAGCCTTCGTGCGCGACCGACATCGACCACTGCAGATTCCGGTCCCAGCAGAACGCGAGTGACACTGGCGTCGCAGGCGAGGCGCTGCACGGTAGGGGTAGCAATCGGTCCCGCCCGCTCGAGCATCCCTGCCGGAGCGCCGGGGGTTCCGACGAGGGTCTCCAGGCTAGTCGTCACCTGGAGGTGTGGACGCTGCCCACCCACCCGCGGGAGGATCGCCTCATCGAGCGCATGTCCTGCGAGCTCGACGAGAGCATCGGCATAGCGCCGCTCGCGTGACCGATCGTCATCGCTCCCCGTACGGCGCGCGAGCGGGTCAAGCGCGGTGCACAACGCCGCACCGCCGACGGGGTCGAGGAATCCTTTGATGAAGACAGCGCCGCCTTCACCAGTGCGCACTTCGAGGGTGCGATGTTCCACATCCACCCGTTGTTCAGCTTGGAAGGCCTCGGTGTCGTGCGCGTGACGCACATGCGCGCAATCCGTGCGAAACCGGCCCAAATCGTGCGTCATCGCCTGCTTCAGCAACGGCTGCTCCTCGAACGCCGTCGCGGTTGGGGACTCGTGAAACACCCGCGCCGTCCCCGCCAGCAACGCCAGGTGCGCAAAGCCGAGTTTGCCCTCATCCACCGCCGCGACACTCTCGGCGAGCACCGCTGCGTGCGATCCGACCGCGATCGCGCTCGATGCAGCCGAGGAGGTCATCCCACACTCCACGCGTAGCCAGTGCGAAGGACTGAGGCACCCCTGCCATTCCTCCTCCTCGGTGTCGGAAAACGCTCCTGCCAGCGCCGCGAACTCCAACTCGATTCGATCGATGATCCTGCGCAGCCGGCTCAGATCGGCCCGCAACGATTCAGGCGTATTCGGCCGCGAGCGCCGCCGAACGCACTCAGCCGCCTTGGCGAGACGCCCGATCTCATCGTCCGGCTCGCCGTCATCGCCAGCGCCACTATACATTTCTGTAGCATACACTAATGCGTATAGCTAGCCCGTGCCAACGGTTGGTCGACGCAGGAGCGCCTCAGCAAGCCGCCGCCTCATCGTCCGCAGTCCCAAAAGAGTGGTGACCAACGGCACTAGACGCCGCTGTCCCCGCGCGCCACGCTCAGGTCAAATGGAGGACAGAGTATGAAAGCACTCGTCTATCACGGCCCAGGACGGATGGCGTGGGAAGACACGCCCAAGCCTGGAATCTCAGCACCCACCGACGCAATCGTGCGCGTCGATGCGACAACCATATGCGGGACCGATCTTCACATCATGAAGGGCGATCTTCCCGCCACAAAAGACGGACGCATCCTCGGCCACGAAGCCGTTGGTACGGTCGAATCGGTCGGGTCGGCGGTGAAGAACGTCAAGCCGGGCGACAGGGTATTGGTGTCCTGCGTCAGTGCGTGCGGAGCATGCCGATTCTGTCGCGAAGGACGCTTCGGACAATGCCTCGGCGGTGGCGGATGGATCCTCGGCTACATGATCGACGGAACACAAGCCGAATACGTGCGTGTGCCCTTTG
The DNA here is from genome assembly GCA_050010655.1 of Candidatus Dormibacteria bacterium. Taxonomy (GTDB): domain Bacteria; phylum Chloroflexota; class Dormibacteria; order Aeolococcales; family Aeolococcaceae; genus Palsa-851. The sequence continues at coordinate 4,989 of JBEKKP010000002.1, read as the reverse complement.
CGGACACATCGACGTACCCGGTTCCGGACGGCGTGGCCGACGAGGACCTGCTGATGCTCGCGGACATTCTCCCGACGAGCTACGAAGTTGGTGTGCTCAATGGGCACATCAGCCCGGGCGATGTCGTCGCGGTTGTCGGCGCAGGACCGATCGGCTTGTCCGCGATGATGACCGCACAACTGTTCAGCCCTTCGCATATCGTCGCCATTGACCTTGCCGACACGAGGCTCGACGCAGCCAAGCGGTTCGGCGCGGATGTCGTGGTCAACAGCGGCCGCGACGATCCCTTGAAGGTCGTGCAGAAGTTGACGGACGGACTCGGCGCCGACGTCGCCATCGAGGCGGTCGGAATCCCAGCCACGTTCGAGCTTGCGACAGCGCTCATCCGCCCGGGAGGACGCGTTGCGAATATCGGCGTGCATGGCAAGCCGGCAACACTCCATCTCGAAACACTCTGGACGCGCGACGTGACCATCACCACGGGGCTCGTCGATACGTTCAGCACGCCGACGCTGATCCGTCTGCTCGCAGGTGGTCAGCTCAACACATCGGTGTTTGTCACGCAGCGATTCGCGCTTGACGACATGATGGCCGCGTACGACACATTTGGCCGTGCCGCTGAGACCGGCGCGCTCAAGGTTGTGCTCACCGCGGCGGCGACGTCACCAAACGGAAGGGTTGCGGCACTGGCGGGCGCGACGGCGTAAGCCGCGCGATCACCCGGATCAAGGGGACTGCGCATTGGCGCGGTCCTCTTGATTGTTGTCAGCCTCCGGAGCGCGACGACCTTAGACGGCCGGTTCGGCCGCCTCGGGACGACCCACGACGCGCGCCGCTGACGGCCGCGCAGGACTTCCCCCGCGCAGCCACGACGCCGTCGCCCCAACCAGCATCATGATCACCGAGAACGCGAACGTGATGTGCATCCCAACGATGAACGGGTCGCTGATCAGGTTCGGAAAGAACGTCTGCCCCGACAGGTATGCCGCCTGACTCGCACTCAGCGTGTGCAGTGAAGGGCCAAGCAGCGTCGTCATCGGGTTGTACCCGAGGAACGCTGCGAACAGCGACCCCACCGGCGGCAGATTCGCCACCTGGTGCGCGACGGTGGCAGACACTCCATGCGCCGTCAGGCCGGAAAACATGGTTGACGGGAGCGTCGAGCTGAGGCCCGCGATCATCAGCGAGAAGAAGATGCCGATCGACAGCGTCATGCCGCTGTTCTGGAACGTCGCCAGCATCCCTGACGCAACGCCGCGGCGGTCTGCCGGCACCGAGTTCATGACGCCAGCAGTATTCGGCGCAACGAACATGCCCATCGATACCCCAACCAGAAACAAAAGCAACGCGAACGGCAGATACGAGAAATTGGCCGGCAGGAACATCAGCAGCCCAAAGCCAAGAGCGGAAAAGAGCATGCCTGCCGTCGCGAACCCGCGCGAACCGAGGCGGTCCGACAGAAATCCCGACGATGGCCCGCCGATAAGGAACCCCGCCGTCAGCGGCAGCATGAAAATCGCAGCCCAGAACGGCGTGGACTCATAGCTGTATCCGTGCAGAGGCAACCAGATGCCCTGCAGCCAGATGATCACCATGAACATGAGGCCGCCCCGTCCGACCGAGCTCAACAACGCAGCGACGGTGCCGAATGTAAAGCCGCGGATGCGGAACAGGCTCACGCGGAACATCGGCTCCGCGACGCGGGTCTCTACAACCACGAACACAACGAGCAGCGCGGCGCCACCGATGATGCCGGCAAGCACCGACGGATTGGTCCAGCCCATCGAATGCCCGCCGTACGGCTGGATCCCATACGTGATCCCGACGAGGACCGACACGAGGCCGACGGCAAAGAGCACGTTGCCCCACCAGTCAACACGCGAACGCTTCACGATCCCGGTCTCACGCAGCTTGAGATACGCCCAACCGGTTCCGAACAATCCCACGGGCACCGATACCAGGAACACCAAGTGCCAGTCGGTGGTGCTCAACAGACCGCCGACGATCAGCCCGATGAACGACCCCGACACAGCGGCAACCGCGTTGATCCCGAGCGCCATGCCGCGCTCCTTCTGCGGAAACGCGTCGGTGAGAATCGCCGTCGAACAGGCGAAGATCATCGCGCCGCCAACGCCCTGAATCAGGCGGAAGAAGATCAGCTCCAGGGCAGCACTCGGGCCAGTCGAGAACACCAACGAGAGCAGGATTGACCCGACCGTGAACACGAGAAAACCGAGGTTGTACAAGCGAACTCGGCCGAACATGTCGCCGATCCGCCCGAGGCTCACCACCAGCACGGCGGTGACGACCATGTACCCCATGATCATCCAGAGCAGATAGCTGACATTCCCCGGGACCAGCGGGTTCAGCTTGATGCCGCGGAAGATCGCCGGCAGCGAGATGAGCACAATCGACGAGTTGACCGTCGCCATCAGCATGCCGATGGTTGTGTTGGAAAGCGCGACCCACTTATAGCGAGGACCAACCTCGCCGTGTTTACGCGAGATCTTCGGTGCCGGGGTCGGTACTTCCGTCGTGGTCACGCGGCCGGCTGCGCCTGCTTTTCGAGTTCGCGGCGCTCATGTTCGCGTTGCCAGATCCGAACGCTTTCGAGGTCGAGCGGAAGTCGATCCCGCTTGAGTTCGGCAACGTTGGGATTGCGCGCCATCCAGGCGAAATGCTGCCACAGATCCAACGCGGCGTCATCGTCGGGAATCTCGCTGATGACCGGCCCGAACATGTGCGGTCCGTCACCGCCGTCCAGCACGATCGTCGGGACGCCGAAGGCCTTGTGCACCGATACCGCCTCATCGTGTTCGCGTTGCACCGCATCCCACGTCGACGGATCAGCCAGGGCCTGCTGGAGCAGTTCGGGCTCGACGCCTGCCTCGCGAAGCGATGCTTCGATCACCGCATGATCGTCGAGCGAAAGCCCACGCTGATGGCGCGCATCACTCAACGCCTTGTAGAACGCGCCGACGGCGGCGTTGCCGTGTGCCGCGCGGACGGCGATGGCGGTGCGGAGGGACGGCGCGGACCCGGTGTCCGCGGCCGCCCGCCCCTTTTCATCACCGTTGACGATGGCCAGCGAGAACACCCGCCACTCGACATCGAGCACACCCAGCTCCTCGAGACGTCGCGCCCAGCGGGACGTCTGATAGCACCAAGGGCACAGCGGGTCGAAATAGAAGCGAATGCTCTCAGCCATCGTCATGAACCTCTGTTGCGAATGCTACGCGGTCGCCCCGGCAGCAGCCGCTTCCGGCTCTGCTTCGGCAGGCTTGTCCTGGGTGAGCTCGCCGTCGATCTCGAGCTTCACTTTCTCGCTCACGAGGAGACCACCGCTGCCGAGCGGGACGTTCCAGTTGAGGCCCCAGTCGCCGCGCGTCATGGTACCGGTGAGGGTCCCGCCGACCTTGGTGTTGCCGAACGGATCCTGGACCGAGCCGCTGTGCTCGTAGTCGAGCGTGAGCTCGTGCGTGACGTCCTTGATCGTGAGGTCACCGGTCACCTTGAAGTGGTCGCCTTCGGGCACGATCGATTTCAGCGTGAAGGTGATGTCGGGGTACTTCTCGACGTCGAGAAAGTCCGAGCCCTTGAGATGGCCGTCGCGCATGTCGGAGTTCGTCGTGATGCTCGCGGCCTTGATGGTGATCGTGCCGCTGCCGGTCGTCGGATCATCCGCATTGTCGAGCTCGAGAGCAGCGGTGACGTCGCTGAAGCTCCCACGCACGGTCGCGACGCCGAGGTGCTTCGCGCTGAAGGTGACTGCGGTGTGATGCGGGTCAAGACTCCACGTCATTGCGTGTACTCCTTGAGTGCCAGGAGTGCCCCGGGCGGCCTCGGACGTGAATCTGTCCGATACCCGCATCATGAAATAAAGTGCTATAGTTTGTCAAGTGAGACTCCACGCAAACTTCTCGCAGCCTCGGGTTAAGATCCGGAGCGGGATGGAGGAACGACCACATGGATGCTGAACGCGACTACTGCCCGGTTCACGAAGCGATACAGATCCTTCAGGAGAAGTGGACGATGCATATCGTCCGAGCCCTCCTCGACGGGCCGCTCGGCTTCAATGAGCTCGGGCGCGCGGTTGGCGGTTGCAACCCCGCGACTCTCAAGGTTCGCCTCGACCGCCTCGAGGATCTTGGCCTTGTGCGGCGCACCGTTCACTCGCAGATGCCACCGCGCACGTCGTACGAGCTCGCGCCCTCGGGCGTTGACCTGCAGCGAGTGATCGATGCCATCGATGCATGGGCGCGCGAACATCTGGCAGACCTCAAGCCCGACGAAACTGACGAGGAGCCGGCCGCAGCTGTCGGCTGACCACGCGATCTCGCTCCGTCGTCGGGCCGCGCTTGCGGGCGTTGCGGCTCTGGCGGTGGCGTGCGGATCCACGTCGCGACCGAGCCCGAGCGCCAGGCCGCAACCCACCCCGACTGCAGGGGTCGTCACGTCAACGCCGTCACCCACGGCAAACCCCTGTGTCGCACCGTCCAACGAGCCGCCGCCGGGCGGCACCATCGCCGCCACCTACGCGACGGCGCTGGCGTTCGCGCCCGACGGGCGGCTTTTCTGGACGCAGCGCAACGGCACCGTGCGGGTCTGGCAGAACGGCGTGGCCAAAGTGTTCGCGACGGTGCGGACCGTGACTACAGAACGCAACGGCAGCTACAGCGAGCGCGGGCTCCTCGGCCTCGCCATCAGCCCGACCTTCATGACGGATCGTTTCGTCTACGCCTTCTACTCCGACGCCAACTACACGACACAGCACGTGATCCGCTGGTACGACTGCGACGGCACAGGGATACAGCCAACGATCATCGCCACGTTCCCGTCGGGAAGTGACTGCTGCCACAAGGGTGGTCGGATTGCGTTCGGACCCGACGGCAAGCTCTACGTCACACTCGGCGACGAACACGATGCGCCCAGCGCGCAGAATGTCCATGACGTGCGCGGCAAGGTGCTGCGGTACAACCCGGACGGCAC
>JBEKKP010000001.1:0-67172 GCA_050010655.1 Candidatus Dormibacteria bacterium | reverse complement strand
TCCGGCGCAAGCCCGAGCGTTTTCAGCGCGCGGACTGTCCCCGTTCCTTTGTCGACACCTTCGGCGGTGACGTCGAGGACCGTCGATCGGCCGACGTGGCTCAGCGCCGCTGAATCCGCTCCCGAAGCGACAAGTGCTGCGATTCGATCGAGGCCGCCATCGCGGTGACGCACCGCCATGGTGCAGCACGGCGTCGCCGCGAGCTCGGCACTCGCAACCACTATTCGTGTCGGCCCGTGGGGCTGTGTGGGACTGAGGCGGTAGTACTCGTCGGTCATCCGCCAGAGGGAGCCGTCGAAACTGGCGACGCCGGCGCCTGCATCGACGGCGAGCTCGACAACTCGCCGAATCTCGGGCGCGCCCATCTCATCCATCCACCTCCGCGTCTTGTCGCGCGACGACCAGCCGATGGCGCCCGAGCAGCACACCGACAGCGTGGTCCGCTGCGCGAGCGCCTGGAAGTGCTCGAGGCCCTGCGGGGTTCGCGCCGTCGCGATGACGAACGCGATGCCGGCTCCCCGAACCTCGTCCAGCGCCGCAAGCGTGGCGGCCGAGATAGAGAAGTCGGAGCGGACCACGGTCCCATCGAGATCGGTGACGACAGCCTGGATCCTCACGACGGGCAGCATGATGGAGGAGCCGCCCCCGACTGAGTGGGCCGCGACGGGCTACGCGCCGCGACCCACTCGTGTCAGCAGAGGTCGAGGGCCGCGGTGCCGACGCGGAGGTGTGCTTGCGCATGGACCCGGGCGTCGATCAAGTGCGCCGAGCGGCCGTACAGGAAGACTTCCTCGGCAGCCGGGAGTGCCTGCTCTCGCGTTGGGTGGGTGCGGTTGCGGGTCGGAGCGTCGACCATGTCGCGCGATCGCTCACGGGCGAGGTCAAGGAGCGCCATCGAGTTCATCATGGGTCAAATCGTACTAGGCAATAAGGACAGAATCCGTCCTATATACTAGCCGTCGTGGATGTCTCTCTCAGCCGCCTTTTGAGCCTTCTCGAGCTCCTCCAGGTGTACCGGCAGCTCACAGCCGAGGAGCTCGCGAGCCGGCTCGAGGTCAGCCCGCGGACCGTGCGCCGGTACATCGCCGGGCTCCAGGACATGGGCATTCCGGTGGAGACCGAGCGCGGACCCGCCGGCGGGTATCGGCTGCGGCGGGGCTTCAAGCTGCCCCCGCTGATGCTGAGCAACGAGGAGGCGCTCGTGGTGATCATCGGCCTCCTCGCCGCGCAACGCCTTGGTCTCGCAGCGTCGGGAACGGCGGTGGAGGGCGCGCTCGCCAAACTCGACCGGCTGCTACCGGAGGCGCAGCGGGCCGAGGTCCAGTCGATGCAGGACTTTGTCAGCCTTGGGCTTTCACCGGTCGCTCGGGACCACGCCGACGCGGAGACGATCCTCCGCCTCAGCACGGCTGCGCGGGACCGGACCAGCGTTCATCTCACGTACCGATCGGCGGCCGGAGCGGTGACCGAGCGACTGGTGGATCCGTACGGCGTCGCATTCCAGAGCGGCCACTGGTACCTGGTCAGCTGGGACCACTTCCGCGGAGCGATGCGGACCTTCCGGCTGGACCGAATGATGGCGACCGAAGCGACCACCGAGGCGTTCGAACGCCCTGAGGATTTCGACGCCGTCGCCTTCGTTCGACAGGCGATCGGCCAGGCGGTGTTCGGGACTCGCTGCGAGGTCCTGCTGGCGCTGACTCCCGACGAGGCCGCTCGGCGCGTCTCGCCCACGGACGGCTCGCTCGAACCGGCAGAGGACGGCACGGTGCTGCGTTTCAGCGCCGACGACCTCGACTGGGCCGCCACGTATCTCGCGGGCCTCGAGTGCGACCTCGTGGTGCTGCATCCGCCGCAACTCCGAGCCTCACTGCGAACGATCGCCAAGCGATTGCAGGCGGCGGGGCGCAGGCGGCGACCAGCCATGAACGTGGCAGCGCACCTCCCGTCGTGAGGCAGCCGCTACACGGCCGTCACACGAGTGGATGGTGTCCCGCAATGTCGCCGGACCAGACTTGAGCAATGGACTTCTCCGCCGCTTGCGCGCACCCCGCCACCGATTCGACCTCGTTGTGTCGATGAGAGTGGTCAACGCGCTCAAGGACGATTTGTCGGAGGCTGATCTGGCTGTGTTCGGTATCGAGGATCGCGAGGAGATGGCAATGCTCGCGGGTGGCGACTCGGCCGAGTCCAGTCTTGCGGCCCTGCCGGATCGCACGCAGTTTCTCGCCGAGGCGACGCGTCACGTCGCGCACGCCCGGCGCAGCAAGCACCCACTGTGCCTCGCGCTCGTCGCGTTCGACCACGGCACGAGCGCCGAGGGCCCTGACGGACACGCGGCCGAGGAGAAGTCTCTCCGTGAAGCCACGGCGCGCTGGCGCGACGTGCTCCGCACCGAAGACCTCATGGGCCGTTGGGGCGAGGATGAGTTCGCGATCATCCTCGTCAACTGCACGACGGTCAGTGCCGTCCAACTGTGCTGGCGTCTTCGCGAGGCAACGCCGGATGGGCATTCATTTTCGGCCGGCCTTGTGTCCTATCAGGGGACGGAGACGATCGACGATCTCGTCGAGCGGGCCGGCGAATGCCTCGAGCAGGCGGCCGCCAAGGGCCGCGACCGCACCGTCGCCGAGGGCCTCGTCGACCTCGACTAAGTGGGGCCCTCGAATGCGAGGGTTTTCGCGGCGCGATGGCGCTGTCCTCCATGTGGACAAAGTCTCAGAACTCCCGGGGGAGGACGTTTTCTCAGAACGCACACAACAGCAAAGAAAGTCCTTGACCGAATGGCGATTTCGTGGTATATTTCCATTCACGGTTTGATCGCCGGGGGTGAAAACCCGCCAGGCTCGATCGAGCGCCAAGAGTCCGAAGCCATTTCTGTGCGCCCACGTCACGGCGTGCCGGGCGCGGCAACCGCCCATACTGCAAATCCGACTGCGGTCAATCAGCCAAGAGTGAGCACATGAGCGATTCGCCTCCCACCGAAGATCCGCCCGAGCACGAGAAGAGCCGACTTCATCGCTTCGAGGACGCCGTGCATGATCGTCTGCTCGCGGCCGAGGTCGCTGCCGAGGAAGCGGCGGGATTCGGCTCGCTGACCGCTGCCCGAGAGGCTGCCGAGGCCGCCGCAAATCCGGCGCATGAGCTCGGTAGCGCTGACGAGCCGGAAGCCGAACCCGGCTCCGACACGCCCAAGGCGTAGGTCACCGCGTCCCGTGTGGTGGGACGAGCGACAACCGGGCGGCAGGATTCGGTCGCTCCTCTTCATGGGCCATCCGGGACCGTCGGTGCTGGTCACCATCGTCCTGGTGGCGATCGCCTGGCTAGCTGGCGGCGGTGTTCCGGACGGAGTGCGCATCCTCCAATTGGTGGGCGCGATGCTGCCGGTCCAGCTCTGCATCGGCGTTGTCAACGATGTGGTCGATCTCCCCGCGGACGCCCTGGCGAAGCCTCACAAACCGTTGGTTCGCGGGGTGGTCTCCCGGCCGACGGCTGCGGTGATCGGGATCGTGCTCGGCGCGATCGGTCTCGGATCCGCCGCGACGATCAACCTCCCGACGCTCGGCCTCGACGCGCTCGCGCTTGCGGCCGGCCTCTCCTACGACCTGGGATTGCGCCGCACGCCGTTGTCGTGGGTTCCATGGTGGGGAGGCATGGCCGTGCTCCCGCTCGAGGGATACGCGTCCGTTGGTTCGATCCCGTCGCGCCTGCTGGCGCTGATCCCGCTGTCAGGTCTGATCGCGCTCGGCCTGCACTTCGCGAATGCCCTCCCGGACATTGACGGCGACCGGGATGCTGGACGGCGCAGCCTTCCAGTCCTCGCCGGGAGCAACGGCTCGCGATGGGCGGGTCCGTTGTCGCTTGCGCTGGCAGGGGTCGTCGCGCTCGTCCTGGCTGGACCGCTCGGTCAGGTGGGACCCGCGTTCTTCGCCGGCGTCGCAATCCTGGCGGTTGGGGTCATCGCCGTCGTCGTGACCCGGTCACGAACCCCGTTCCCGGCGCTTGCTCTGGCGACGGCAGTCTTCGCCGTCGCCTGGCTGGCGTCGCTGCCGCGCGGGTGAATCCAGCACCGACTTATCCAACGCGCCGCTGGAAGATGACGGCGCAGAGCGCTACCGACACCAGCAGAATCCCGACGGTCCATGCAAGTGCGAACCAGGGACTCGTCCCGACCGGCTGACCGAGCAGATATCCGCGGATGGACTGGATCACCGGTGTCACCGGCTGATCGGATGCAAAGCCGTGCAGCCATATCGGCATCGTGCGGATCGGCACGAAGGCGCTGCTGGGGTAGGGGAGAAACGAGAGCAGGAACGTGAAGCCGCTGGCCCCCTCCGGCGACTTCGCGAAAAGGCCCACTGCCGCGGACAACCACGAGATGGCGAGAATGAACAAGAGCAGGATGCCGGCGGCCGCGAGCCACGCAACAACATCGGCGTGCGGCCGGAACCCGATGAGGAGCGCCACGCCGAGGACCAACGCCGTGGACACGGCGTTGCGCACGACGCTCGCGACGACGTGACCGCCCACCACGGCCGCGCCGCTGACGTCCATCGAGCGGAAGCGATCGATGACTCCGGTGGTCATGTCATTGCACACGCTCACGGCTGTCATCGCGGAGCCGAATCCCGCACACAAGACGAGGACTCCCGGCACGACGTAGGTCACGTACGCGGTGCCGGTGTTGATAGCGCCGCCGAAGAGATAGACGAAGATGAGCATCAACAACACCGGCAGCGCGACCGACGTCATCAACCCTTCGATGTTGCGTCGAGACATGCGCAGCGAGCGTCCGGACATGGTCAACCAATCCCGAAACGGTGAGGCGGACGTGCGCGCGCGTGTTGGGTGGGCGATGAGCGTGGCTGTGTCAAGCAACTTCGAGTTCCCTCGTTTCGTCAACAGCAGCATGGCCGGTCAGGGCCATGAAAACGTCGTCGAGCGTTGCGCCGTTTACAACGAAACGCGTGACTGCACAACGCTCCGGGTCGATCTCGTCGAGTAACGCGCGCGCATGCGCGGCGCTGCCGTCGGTGGCGACACCGAGGATGAGGCGGTCGCGGTCCGTGGAGACCGCGCGAGAGCCGAGCCGTGCGGCAACGAATGCAAAGGAGGCCGCGTCGCCGAGCGTGAGATCGAGGCGCTGATCGGTGAAGCGTGCCTTGAGCTCTGTCGGTGTGCCTGCCGCGGCAATGGTGCCGCGATCGAGGACGGCGATGTGATCCGCGAGCCGGTCGGCCTCCTCGAGGTATTGCGTTGTGAGAAAGATGGTGATGCCGGACTCGGCGAGGCCCGCGATGATGTCCCACGTCGTCGCGCGCCCACGCGGGTCGAGCCCGGTGGTCGGCTCGTCGAGGAAGATCACGGACGGGCTGCCGACGAGGCTCGCCGCAACATCGAGGCGCCGGCGCATCCCACCGGAGTACGCCGCAACCCGGCGATGCCCGGCTTCGGCGAGTTCGAAATCCTCGAGCAGGCGGAGACTTCGGGCTCGTGCGTCGCGGGACGAGAGCCCGGCGAGCCGGCCCATCATCGTCAGGTTCTCCTCGCCGGTCTGGAGCGCATCCAGCGCGGCGTTCTGGCCGGTGAGGCTGATAGCGCGCCGGACCTTGTGCCGCTCCCGAACGACGTCGAATCCCGCAACCTGGATCTCGCCGGCGTCGGCCCTCGTCAGGGTCGCGAGGATGCGCACGGTCGTCGTCTTGCCGGCGCCGTTGGGGCCGAGGAGCGCGAAGACGCTGCCCGTCTGCACGGCCAGGTCGATGCCTCCGAGTACGGTGTCCGGACCGTATCGCTTCTCGAGCCCAGAGACGTTGATAGCCAGTTCGCTGTTCATGGTGCTGCTCCACTGCTTCGTGCTGTCTGGAGGTGATGTACGCTGTACAGATGGACACTGTACATGAGTTGCTGGTACGCATGTCAAGTTCGGAATCCGCGCTGGGTGCACTAGTGCTGTCGAGAAGTGCGCCTATCGGTGATAGCGAACTCGACAGCAAAGCATTGGCGACGGCTCCGCGTTTCAGACCCTGCGGCTCAGCGGTAAGTGCACTAGTGCACGCACCGTCAGTTATGGTTGCCCTGTGAACCCCGCGGAGCCCACCACGATTGCTCCATCGGCCCGCATCGCCGCCGACATCCGGCTCCGCATCGCAACGGGGGCGCTCCGGCCCGGAGATCGGGTGCCGTCGACGCGCGAGATCACGAGGGAGTGGGGGGTCGCGATGGCGACGGCCACGCGCGTACTCGCTTCCTTACGAGAGGAGGGCGTCGTCTCCTCGCGCCGCGGTGTCGGAACTGTCGTCGCTGCCCGCGAAGGCGCGCGTGCAGCCACGCCGCTCGCGTCAATTCGACGAGAACGCGAGCCGGATCCGGACCTGACAGTCGAAAAGGTCGTGCGCGCAGCAATCGAGATCGCCGACACCGAGGGGCTGCCGGTGCTCTCGATGCGCCGTGTCGCCACGGCCCTCGACATCGCCACCATGACCCTGTATCGCTTCGTGCCGAGCAAGTACGAGCTGGTGGTCATGATGGCCGACGCGGTCTTTGCCGAAGGCCCACCCCCGGAGCTGCCGCCGGACGGGTGGCGTGCGTGTTTGGATCTGCTCGCGCATCACCACTGGGCGATGTACAAGCGTCACCCGTGGGTGGCGCAGGTGATCTCGTTCACGCGTCCGGAGCCGACGCCGAATGCCTTGCCCAATACCGAGTTTGCTCTCACGGCACTCGACGGACTCGGGCTCGACAACTCGACGATGCTCTACGTCGCGGTGACGCTTTTCAGCTACGTGCGCGGCACCGCGATCAACCTCGAGTCCGAAGCCGAGGCTGTGCGCGACACCGGACTCACCGACGACGAGTGGATGCAGACCCAGGAGGAGAGAATGGCTGCGATCGCACTCTCCGGTGAGTTTCCGGTACTTGCGCGTGTCGTCGAGAAGGATATCGATTTCAACCTCGAGAGCTTCTTCGAGTTCGGACTGCAACGGATGCTCGACGGACTGGCTGTGCTGATTTCCGGGAGCGTGACGCTCGGCGTCCCTGGCGAAGGCGTCGGTACACTGCGCTGACGCCCAAGTAGCTCAGTGGTAGAGCAACGCCTTGGTAAGGCGTAGGCCGTGAGTTCAATCCTCACCTTGGGCTCCAGCTCCCTCTTCTGATCGAGAGTTGAGTTGCAGCAAGGGAACTTTCATTTAGCTCGCGCTCGCCCCAAAAGACCTCAAATGCGTTGGCCTGAAATATTCGGCCAACTTACCAAACTTTTGTGCCCTAAATTTGAGATGATGGGAGCATGCCTCAAGCGCCAATGCGACCCCGCCGCAAGGGCGGCGACTGGAAGACCGTCCCGCTCCCGAGGCCCTCGATGGGGACCACCTGGGACGACGCGGTCGGCGCTTTCCTTCGCGACGCCCGCGCTCGCAACTGCAGTCCCGCCACGCTCACGGGCTACAGCGGCTATCTGACCGGGCCTCGAGCACGCCAGTTCGTCAAGGACTTTCGGATCGAGAGCGTCGCTGACGTGACCCCCGAGGCGCTGAGGTCCTTCCAGATGGAGCTGCTCGACGCAGGCCTCTCGGCCGGCACCGCTGCGACCTTTCATCGGATCCTGCGCAACTTCCTGGGCTTCTGCCGACGCGAGGGATTCGGAGTCCCCGAACAGACCCTCAGGATTCCGGCCCCGCTGCAGCCGGTCATCGCTCCCGAGATCTTCAGCGATACCGATGAGCGGGAGCTGCTGGAAGCCTGTCGCAACGAACGAGACAGGCTGCTCATCGAGTTCATGATCAGGACGGGCCTGCGACGTTCCGAAGTCCTCAACGTGCGCGTTGACGACATCGTGGATGGCAACGACGGTGCCTACGTGCGCGTCCGCCAGGGGAAGGGGCGCAAAGACCGCATCGTGCCCCTGGACACGGCTCACGACCGCTTTTCGCGGAAGCTCCTTCGCTACATCCGGACGAGTCGCCCGCAGGATGCAGGCGATCCGCACCTCTGGCTCTCGACGCGGCGGAATGCGCACACCGGCACATACACACCGTTCGACGTCCGCGGACTGACGTCGATGTTGCAGCGGCTGAGCGAGGCCACGGGCATCCATGCTCATCCGCACAAGTTCCGGCATACGTTCGCATCGCGCGCCCTCGCCGCCGGGATCGACTCTCTGGTTCTCCAGCGTGCTCTTGGTCATACGACGCTTGCGATGGTCAATCGCTACGTCCATTTCCAGAGCAGCGACATGCTTCGCGCATGGCAGGCGCGGTCGGATTAGCGCCGCGACCCGCGTCGCCCGGCTGCAGTCGCTGCCCAGCGCGAGCGTCGCGCCATCGGTGGGGGAGCTACGCGCCCGTCGCTGATGGCGAGTTGCGAGAGCGGTCGTGCCTGTCGGTGCCTTCCGACCCTGGCATGCCGATCCACGCATCGAGCTCCGGGACCACCGGTACCGCAGCCACCGCCCTCGATAGCTTCAGCGCGGTCGCGACATTGACGGGATCTCCTCGTGCCGCCGCGCTCGCTGTCGCCATCGCAATGCCCGCCCCGCGTGCCACTGCGGTCAATGTGAGACCGCGGATCTGCACCGCGCGCGTGAACTCGGGGCCGAACCGGAACCGAGTTCTCACGGGAACCCGAGCGTCGCTTGCGGAGGTACACGACGACGGCTGGACGGAGCGTCGTCGGTCGTCTGTGGCGCTGTCCCGAGCCACTCTACCGATGGTCGCGTCTGTAGCGTCGCTGTCACCATCACTCGAATGATGACGGCCAAACGCTTACTTACTGCTTACAGTTTGCCAGGCGATCGATCGTGTCAAGTCCGGCAGATACTTGACACCGCAGATCCAAGAGATGCTTGACGGTGTGCGGCGCGTCCGGCTCATGCTTGACACAGCCGGTCTCCCCCAGTTCGTCATCTGGCCCGCCTGGTCGCGGTCCGGTGGGAAAGGTCGTCGAGTGCGACTGAGGCCGGCCGCTCCGGATAACAGCGACGTCGGCCTACCGGTTCGGGTTGGCCAAGGGCGGTCGACATCCTTTCCCGACCAGGCACGAAAAAGAAAGGATAGCCTCTAACCTTTCCTTTTCAGGTATCATGGCGATAGGCTAAGGACTAACCTTACCAATTGGGCGCTAAGAGGAAAGGACATGCGCGGCAGATATGAGCCCGGACTCTGGGAGTGGAATCCTGGCATCTACGCCCCAGCCCGCTATAGGAAGGGGTGTCGCTACGACGCGTTCGTTCCCGACTTGATCAGCGAATCCGAGATAGAACTGCCAGGTGCCCTCGCCGGGATAGTGTCCGACGCCGAGCAAGCGATTGCTCACCTAAACAGCGCGGCGCGCCCGGAACTCCTGCCTCTTGCCCGCCTTCTTCTCCGCACCGAGTCGATCGCCTCCTCCAAGGTCGAGGGCCTCCAGGTTGAAACCCGACAACTGGCGCGTGCCGAAGCCAAACAAGACGTCGGGCGATCTATAGGCCCCGAATCGGCCGAAATCCTCGCCAACATCGATGCGATGCAGCTCGCCATCGAGCGCGCCGTGGGAACTGAGGAACTCATCGAAGCCGACCTTCTGGACGTCCATCGGCTGATTCTCAAACGGTCCCGCACGCCAGGGCTCGCGGGTCATTTCAGGGAGGTCCAGAACTGGATTGGCGGCAATGACTACAACCCATGTGGGGCAGATTTCGTGCCGCCTCCGCCCGAACAGCTTCCGACCCTGCTTGCCGATCTCTGCCGCTTCTGTAATGACGATGCGTTGCCACCGATAGTGCAGGCTGCAATCGCCCACGCCCAATTCGAAACGATTCATCCGTTCGAGGACGGCAACGGGCGAACCGGGCGCGCGCTAGTTCAAGTGATTCTTCGGCGGCGTGGCTTGGCTCCGACCTTCGTACCACCGCTCAGCGTCGTGCTTGCTCATGACAAGGAACGGTACATCGGCGGACTTACTGTTTATAGAGAGGATCGATTGGCCGAGTGGAGTGAGATATTCGCCTCAGCGAGCGTACGCGCGGCGCAGTTGGCCGAGCGCTACATCGATTCTGTAGACAAGTTGCAGCGGCTCTGGCGCGAACAACTTCGAGCGAAGTCGCGACCCCGCTCTGACGCTGCAGCCTGGGATCTCATTAAGGTGCTGGCCGCTCACCCCGTTGTCACGGTACCCGTCGCGGTTGCCGCGACCAACCGAACGAGGCCGGCCGTGGCCAACGGTCTGGAGGAATTGGAAGCCGCCGGCGTTTTACTCAGGCTCAAGGATTCACCTGGGCGCCGCGCCTGGGAGGCCACCGGCGTGTTGGACCTCATCGAGGAACTGGATTCTGGAGCATGGCTCTCCGGGCCAACCGACGGATACGTAGACGAAGACGGGCGAATTTGGCCCTGGTACAGCCAGTCCGAATGGCGTGCCGGATCGCGCGCAGTCGTTGAATTCGCGACGACCGATGTCATCGACATCGGCGACAACATGCCTACGTCGGCGCCCGGTCTATCTGAGGTCGTTGTACGTAAGGTGCCGACCGACCACGGTACGAATTTCAACCTCGTGGTCCGTGTCCCGACCGAGCAAGCCTTCGGGGAACGTCAGAAGGTACTGGAGAATGCCAGGCGTCTCGGGGAACTCCCCGCGGATTACCCATTAGGCGCCACGCGCAACTCGAAGAAACTCAAACAGGTTAGTGGTTGAATGTTTGACGCGATGGCGGAATCCTTGGCTTGCGGTCGCCTGAAGCGATCGCCGTCAGCGCCCGTTTCGCGCTGGGGGCCGTGGCGCCTGGTGGCCCGTTTCTACGTCGATGGCAACCTCGTACGCACGACCCCACGCGCGGCTCGCGGACTCGTATGCACGGCGATGCGAAGGAGGGGGTCATCTACCGTAACAGCACGTCAGTTGATGTCGTTGGTTCGGCAGTGTCACGCATGAGGTGGACCTACTTTGTTCAGCGTGAGGTGGACTTGCACACGTCGTAGAAGTCCGTGTGAGAGTCCGGCAGATACTCGACACCGCGGCTCCAGGCCGTGCTCGACAGACAGCCCACGACGCATCTCCCCGGGGGCATACTCACTCCGTTAAGATGCCTCCGCGGTGAAAGCTTGCTCAGCGGCCTTCGCGCCTTCCGCGTGTCATGCGAATGGAGCGGATCGCGCGCACTGCGCGCGCATCGCGATTCCGGCGCACATCGCCCTTCTCGCGCCAATTGCGCGTTCAGCGCACTCCGCGAAGTTCGCGCGGGTCGCGCATCCAACGCACTTCGCGAGGCTCGCGCACGCCGCACATCCAACGCACTTCGCGAGGTTCGCGCACGTCGCGCTATTCGCTCACGTCGGGTTTCTTGAGCGCACCGCGCTATACACACGTACGTCGCGTCCGCTCGCGCTGTGGAGGCACCCTGCGGTCAGGGCCAATGCGGTCCGCGATGCTCACGCCCGCGACCGCAGGGAGGGCCGCGCCGGCCGACGGTCTGCAGGGAGAGGGTCTTCGGCAGCGCCTCGGGGTTCCTCGACGTCATCTCTCAATCCTCCACCTCTCGGCCATCTCGTCTTCACCTCCGACACGCGCACATGCATTACACCTCTTGTCACCGCCTTCACGACCTCGCGCACAGGCATCATCCACCCTAAATCGCACACAGTTGCATCGCTGATTTCTTCCAGATCAAACGTTCCGAAAACGTAAGCGCCGTGTAGGCGTTTGCTCCCTACGCTGAAGCTCGTGCAGGACGCTTTTCCGCGATGATCTCGATCGGCAAGCTCACCAGCGTGGAGCAGGCAGTGCGGTACCTGCGCGAGGCGGTCGCGCAGCAGCAGATCGAGTACTACACCGCCCGCGGTGAGTCGCCAGGGCGCTGGGCCGGACCGGGTGCGGAAGTGCTGGGGCTGCGCGGCGAGGTGACCGACACCGACTTCGCGGCAGTGCTCGCCGGCAGGCATCCACGCACGGGTGAGGAGCTCGGCAAACACTGGCGCAGGCAGACGGTCGTCGCCTTTGACGTGACGGTGTCAGCGCCCAAGGACGTGAGCATCCTCTACGCGCTCGGTTACGAGCGCACCAGGTCCACCATCCTGCGCGTCCACAGCGAGGGAGTCCAGGCCGCCGCCGAGTATCTCCAGGCCAATGCCGGCTGGGCACGCCGGTACAACCCGGACACCAAGGCCACCGAGGCGGTGCGCGCCAAGCTGGTCATGCCCGAGTTCGTGCACCGCACGGCCCGCCCGGTCACCGATCCGGCCACCGGCATCGCCACCGTCGACCCCCAGCTGCACACGCACATCACCGTCCCGACCTGGGTACAGCGTCCCGATGGGAGCTGGAGCCAGCTGCACAGTGAGCCGCTGTACCAGCACGCCGCCGCGGCCGGCGCCATTGCCCAGGCTGAATGGCGCGACCGTTTGGTGCGCGAGCTCGGTATCTCCACCGTGGTCGACGGCAAGGGATGCTTCTCCATCGTCGGCATCACCGATGCGCAGCGGCGTGAGTTCTCGCGCCGGTCGCTCCAGATCGACGCCGCTGCGGCCGCATATGAAGTGACCACACGCTCCGGGCGGGAGGTGGCCGCGCTCGACACCCGCGAGGGCAAGCAAGAGGTCGCGGCAACCGAGGATCTCTTCGCCCGGTGGCGTGAACGTGCCGCGAGCGTCGGGCTCGACGGCGAAACGGTGCAGACGCTGTTCGGCCGTGAGCCCGGTGCGCTCGAGCTGAGTCGTCTCGACGTGTCGCGCTCGGTGGACATCCTCGGCGTACATGGGCTCACCTCCCGGCAGGCGACATTCACCCGCCGCGACCTCATCCGTGCCGTCGCCTCGCATGCGCCCCTGGGCATGAGCCGTGTGCAGCTCGAGTCGACGGTCGACTGGATGCTCGCCGACCGCGAAGCGGTGCAACCCCTGCCACCTCGGCTCCGCGACGGTGAGACCGAGCCCGAGGCGATGCTGCGCTGGAGGGAGACCGGCCATGACCTGCGGTACACCACCCCGGAGATGCTCGCCCTGGAACGGGGCATGGTGGCGACTGCTCAAGCGCGTGTCGGCGCGGGCGTCGGGATGGCCCGCGCCGACACCGTCGCGGCAGCGATGGCAACGCGTCGGACGCTCACCGCGGACCAGAAGGCGATGATCCAGGAGATCTGCCTCAGCCCCGCCGGCGTGCTGGTCATCGAAGGGGACGCCGGGGTGGGCAAGACGTACGCGCTCGAGGTCTGCCGTGAAGCCCTCGATGCCTCCGGCGTCGAGGTGGTCGGCTGCGCCCTGGCCGGGCGTGCCGCCGAGCTCCTCGAGGAGGGATCCGACATCGCATCGACGACCGTGGCTGCGACGCTCCACCAGCTTCAGGTCGAGCGCCTTCCCTACGGCGGGGTGCTCGTGGTCGACGAGGCGGGCATGCTCGGTGACCGCCAGCTCGCCGAGCTGGTCTCCCTGGCGGCACGGGACGAGGCCAAGCTGGTCGTGGTCGGCGATCCCTTCCAGCTCCAGCCCATCGAAGCGGGCGCACCGATGCGCACCCTGAGCGATCACATCGGCAGGGTGGAGCTGCACGAGAACATCCGCCAGCAGTACGACTGGGAGCGGGCGACATTGCGGCTGCTCCGCGACGGTGCTGCGCGCGAGGCGTACCGCGAGTACGAGCGCTACGACCGCATCCACGACGCCCACTCGGTGGCGGAGCGCCGGGTCCAGGTGATCGAGGACCACGCCCGGCTCGAGGCCGGCGGACTCAACACGGTCATCCTCGCCCAGCGTCGTGACGAGGTGGCCACGCTCAACGAGCTGGCTCACGCCCGGTCGGTGGCCGAGGGGAGAGTCCACGGTCCGGCACTCACGGTCGGTGACAAGGAGTACCAGGTGGGTGATCGCGTCATCTGCCTCGCCAACGAGCGCAGCGGTGCGGTCAGCAACGGCACCCGCGGCGTGGTCACCGCCGTCGATGTCGAGCGCCAGACGCTCACCCTAGAGCGTCCCGACAAGCGTCAGCTCACCCTCGACACCACCCACTACGACGCCATCGACCGGGGGTACGCGCTCACCGTGCACAAGGCACAGGGGATGACCGCCGACATTGCGCTGGTCGTGGGCTCCGAGGGCGCCACCCGGGAATGGGCGTACACCGCGATGTCACGCGCCACCCTGGCGACCCACTACTACGAGGTGTTCAAGCCGCCGGAGCGGGACACCCTCGGCGTCGAGCACTGGAAAGAAACAAGCCGATCCGCCAAGGAGCGGACCGTACAGGCATGGACCCGCAGCGAGTTGAAGGAGTCGGCGCTCGACTACCCGGAGCGCTACGAGACGACCGAGCGGATCACCGCCGAGGACGACCTCCGGGACCTGGCAACCGATCGGCAGCGTGCCCTGGTCGAGATCCTCGGCGGAACCGAGCTGGCCCAGGAGGCGACCCGGGCGGAGGCCGGGGAGGAGATCGACCGGCTGGTGGCTCAGCGTGCCTACGACCAGGTGGAACGTCAGTTGCGTCAGAGGGGCATGTCCGAGGAGGCGGTGCGCGAGCGGCTTGCCCGCGCGGTCGCCCGCATCAACGCGGAGGACGCCACCGGCGGCCCGCACAACCACCTCGAGGGCAAGGTTGTCGCCGGTTGGCTCACCCCCGAGATCGATGCGCAGCTGGAAGCTTCACAACTGGAGTTCGAGCGCGAGCAGGGGCTGTCACCTGGGCCGGCGTGGTGAGGTTGTCTTGCTCGACTAGTCACGTGGGGTTTGGGCTTCGCCCATGTGGCTGTATCGATTCCACGAATGAATGTAAACATTTGTCGATAGAGAGTGAGGCGGCCTAACTACCTGCATACTCCGCTGTCGAACGGGTCATGGGACACGGGATGGAGGATGCACATGCTTCGACGCCGTTCGGTTGCGCCAACGCCCAATACTTCCGGTCGAACGCGTCCCCGGGCCGCGCACTTCTTCTGTGCACTCGCCGTGGTCGGAACGAGTTTCGTCGTGACTCCAGCGGCGACTCCGTTACATGCCCTTGCTGCCGGCGCACCGACGGTCGCCGCGCTGTCGCCTGAGTCTGGAGCCGCGCTCGGTGGCACCACATTGACCGTCACCGGCACGAATTTCGTTGCCGGCAGCACATCGGTCAGCTTTGGGTCACTCAGTGGATCGGCCGTGACGGTCACCTCGTCGACCCAACTCACCGTGGTCTCGCCAGCCGAGCCAATCGGCGAGGTCACTGTGACCGTGACGACAACGGCGGGTGGATCCTCGGCAGCCAATCCGCCGCACAGCACCTTCCTCGTCGTGCCGTCGGGTCAATACATCCCGGTGACGGCAACAAGGATATGCGACACGAGGACGGGCAACTCGACCCCGTGCGCCGGTCATCGACTCGGATCGGACGTGACCTACCAGGTCACCGTCGGCGGCGCCGGAGGTATCCCCACGACGGCGGTCGCGGCAATCGTGAATGTCACGGCCGTCGCGCCCTCGGCACTGGGGCTTCTCGAACTCTACCCGTACGGCCTGGCGCAGCCAAGTGGCAGCGACGTCAGCTACTACGCCAGTACCAACATCGCCAACCTGGTTGAGGTCCCGCTGGGAACCGGAGGGGAGATCTCGGTCTATAACGGCTCGACCGGAACGACCGACATGCTGATTGATGTCGAAGGCTATATCCCGGCCACGTCAACGGGAGCGGCCGGCCGGATGAATTTGCTCGCGACCGCCGCCCGGATCTGCGACACACGCCCTTCCAATTCGACGCAATGCAGCGGCACGGGGGCGCTCACTGGAGGGACCACGCGCACGATTCACGTGACCGGGCAGGGCGGCGTGCCCGCGTCTGGCGTACAGGCGGTCGTTATCGATGTGACCGCGCTCCCAACCGGAAACGGACCAGGTCAGTTGATCGTGTACCCGTACGGCGGAACCCAGCCTTCGATCTCCGACGTGAGTTTCACCTCCACGACCAATGTCTCCGACCGCGTCGTCGTCGCTGTTGGGACCGGCGGGGAAATCAGCATCTTTGACAACACCGGCGGAGGCAGCGCGAACGTCATCGTCGATGTCGATGCCTGGACCACGGACGGGACGGGCGCGCCGTCGGGCACCGATCTTGACGCCATGGCAATCAATCGCCTGTGCGACACGCGGTCGAGCAGCACCAACTGCGGCGGATTCAAGCTCCCTGGCGGATCAGCGCCTCCAGGCAACCCGATCGACGCCTTTCTGCTCGCCGGCACCGGCGGGCTGCCAAGCGCCGGCTCCCTCACTGCGGTGGCGATCAATGTGACGCTAATTGGTCCCGCCGCCGCCGGCTGGGCGGTCGTGTGGCCTGACGGCTCGACGGTGCCGGGGACATCGGACATCCAGTACGCGAGCGGGACAACCACGGCGAATTTTGACGCGGTCGTTGGTGTCGGGCGTGATGGCAAGGTCGACATCTGGTCGTCGAGCGCCGCCGACGTTGTCATCGATGTCGAGGGCTGGTATGGCGGCACGGTGCCAAGCGCACCTCAGAATCTCGTCGCCATCGGTGGGCTCGGATTGGCGCGGGTCAGTTGGACGCCGCCGCTTGCCAGCACCGGCAGTCCGGTGTCGTCGTATACCATCACGCCGTACATAGGCAAGACTGCCGGCACGACGACCGTGGTCGCCGGCAACGTGACGTCCACGCCGATCACTGGGCTGACAGTGGGATCGCAGTACACGTTCACGGTCGCTGCCAGCAACGCACTGGGGGCCGGGTCGCCCGCCACCTCGAACGCTGTCCCCATTGCCTCGACGTCCCCGACAGCCCCGACGTTCGGGAGTGGAATCTCGTATCCGGCAAATGCCGCCTACACGAATCAGCCTCAGGTACTCACGCACGCTGATCTCAGAGGCACTGGACGCGTGGACCTCATCCTTGGAGTGGCCTCCGAGGTCGACGTCTTTCTGCAGAATGCCAACGGCACGTATGCGGGGGCGGTGAGCTACCCCACGTCCGGGCCGGTCGACGCCATTACGATCGGCGACATCAACGGCGACGGCATTCCAGACATCATCACTGCGAACAGCAGCGACGACAGCGTCTCGGTTCTCTACGGCAGCAGCACGAGGAACGGCACGTTCGCGGCTGCGCATCGGCTGCCGACCGGTGGGTACAGCGCCCAAGCCGTAGCTCTGGCCTCAATGTATGGAACGTCGCACCTGGACATTGTGGTCGCTGTGAATGAGAGCTCCAACGAGCCTGCGATTGAGACGATCAAGAACAACGGCGACGGCACCTTTGGCGCAGGGATCCTGGGTCCAGAGCTCGGGACGTATGGGGCCGGGATCACATCGATACTAACCGAATTGGTTCCTGGAGGTCCGACTCAGGTGTTGGCCGCCATGGGGCCGAGCATCAATACTGTGGGTGACAACGTCGCGGTGCTCGCGTCAAACGGCAGCGGCGGGCTCAACTACCTCACGGACTACACGGACGGCTGTGTCGTCATTTGCGGTCCTGGAACTCCGCAAGCGATCGCGGTCGCCTCCCTTCGAGGCAACGGGATTCCCGACCTCATCATGAGCGTGGTCAACGGAGGCAATAAGTCCGTCTACATATTCCCTGGGGTCGGCGATGGCGCCTTCAGTCATACGCCCACCCAAATCCCCTGGACTGCAAGCAACATGGGGCTCAGCCCAACCTCGATTACTGTTGCTGACGTGAATGGCGACGGCATTCCTGACCTGATTATTGCCGGCGCGTATCCCGGGAACCCACTCAGCGTCACCATCGGACTGGGATATGGAGACGGCACTAGTTTTGCAGGCCCATTCACCCTGGCTCCGCCAAGCGGTTTCAGCGTGTACCAGGTCGACACGGCCGACATCAACGGAGATGGTAAGCCCGACATCATCGCTGCCTCGCACGGCGGCGCTGGTGAGGATGTGACTACGTACATCAACGGTAGCCCCGGCTTCAATTTGCCGTCAAGCCCGCAAGCTCTGGCAGAGCTGTTCGGCGGCATGGGACTCTGCGCCTCCTGCTATTTGCGCCGGGCCGAGCAGCACTCGAACGTGGGCCCGCCAGTGACCACGTCGACGGGCAACTTCTGGCACACGTTTACCGACTTTGACATCCCAGCTCGAGGGTACGACCTCGGATTCAGCCACACGTACAACTCACAAAACGCGACACAGAACGGTCCCCTTGGGTACGGATGGAGCTTTGACGCAGGCATGTCCTTGAGCTATGACATCGCGACGCAGGACGCGACCATCGTCATGGAGAACGGGAGTGAGCTGCCGTTTCAGTGGGATGGCGCCGGGTATCAAGCCCCGTCGGAGGACATCGGCACCCTGGCCCACAACGCGAATGGAACCTTCACCCTGGTGCGCCTTGATCAGGATACGGTGACCTTCAACAGCGCCGGACAGATGACCAGCGAGACCGACCTCAACGGATACACGCTGACCTACGGCTACACCAACGGAGAGCTGACCTCGATCACAGACCAGGCGGGGCGGGCGCTGACGATCACTTGGACCGGGACGCACATCACCCAGGTTGAGGATCCCGTCGGCCGGACCGTGCAGTTCCAATACAACGACGGCCAGGGCAACCTCACCGACGTCTACGACGTGAAGAACGGGCACACGCACTTCACGTACACGACCGCCAACGACCACCTGCTCCTGACGATGACCGACCCGAACGGCAACGTAGTGACGAATCACTACAACGTCATGGGCCAGATCGATTACCAGGAGAACGGCGATGTCGCACACAAGACGACGTTCACCTACACCGCTGGCGCCTCCTCGGGTGAGACGGATGTGGTCATCACCGATCCGAAGGGCGACGAGGTCAAGGATGTCTACGTCTTTGGGCTGCTGATGTCGGAGACCAAGGGCTACGGGAGCTCAACCGCCTCGACCTGGACGTACGCGTACAACGCAGGCTCGCAAGAGCCGGTGCAGGAGACCGACGCGAACGGCAACGTCATCACGATGGTCTACGACGCCAACGGCAACCTCATCCGCGAGGTGCAGCCTCCGGCCCAGAGCGGTCAGAGCGCTCGCGTCGAGACCAAGACCTACGACGCGCACAACAACGTGCTCACCGACACGGATCCGACCGGCATCACTACCACGTACACCTACGATGCCCACGAGAACCTCACCTCGGTGAGCCGCCCCGACGTCCAAACCGGCAAGGTGGCGACGACGACGTACTGCTACTACGGGAGCACTGGGTGCGGCGCACCGGCCGGTCCGTCGGGCGATCTCTACCAGGTGACGGACCCATCGGGGAAGACGACCACGTACACCTATGACACCTATGGCGACGTGAAGACGGTCGAGGACGGGGCCGGAGACACGACTACCTACAACGATGACAGCGTCGGCCGGTTGGTGACCAAGATCAGTGCAACCAACCAGACGTGGACTTACCAGACCGACGCGTTCGGCAGCATCACGTCGGTGACCGACCCCAATCACCACCAGACGCAGTACCTGTACGACGCCGATGAGAACCTCCAGTACCTCATCGATGCCAACAACAATGAGACGACGTACAAGTACGACGCCCAGAACGAGCAAACAGACATCATCGCGCCGAACCAGGCTGATCAGCACACTGACTACAACCTCGACGGGACGATCGAGGACCAGAAGGACGGGCTGAACAACACCATCAGCTACGGCTACGACAGTCAGGCGCGGCTAACCAGCATGACCTTCAACGACGGGACGGCCCGGACCACGAGCTATCAATACGATGCCAACGGCAACCAAACCAAGGTCATCGACCCGCAATCGCCGTCCCAGACGGCGACCTACGGGTACGACGCCGACAACGAGCTGGCGTCGGTCACCTACTCGGACGGGACGACGCCGAATGTGACCAACATTCTCTACACCCCCGACGGGCTGCGGACCAGCTGGACCGACGGCACCGGGAACTGGTCGTTGCAGTACGACACGCTCAATGAGCTCACCAGCTCGCAAGATGGCTTCGGGAATACCACGTCCTATGGGTACGACCTCGCTGGCCGCCTGACGAGCCTCACCTATCCGGGTGTGAGCACCGCCGAGACGCTCACGTACGATCTCGCGGGCCGGCTCCAAACCATCGGGGACTGGCTAGGCAATACGGCAACGTTTGGCTACACCAAGGACTCGATGCTCCAGACGACCACATACTCGGGGACTGCCGACCTGGTCGACACCAACGGCTACGACGTGGCCGACAACCTCACCTCGATCTCCGACGCCAAGGCAGGGACGGCCTACGCGACGTTTGGCGAGACCCGAGATGCGGCTAACCAGGTGACTCAGGAGCTGCCCGGCGGATCGGCGCTCAGCGGCCAACCGGCGCTCAACGCCGGTTACGACACGCGCGAGCAGGTGTGCTACGGCGGACCAAACGGGGGCGGCACCTGCGCGGCGCCTCCGAGCGGCGCGACCTCCTACGCGTACGATGCGGCCGACGAGATGACCCAGGCAGGCACCGAGACCTTGACGTACAACAGCGCGAACGAGCTCTGCTGGACGCTTCCGACGGTCTCTTCGAATGCGTGCGGATCGCAACCGACGGGGGCGACGGCCTATGGGTTCGACACGCGCGGGAATCGCACCAGCGCGGTGCCGGTCAGCGGCGCAGCGACCTGTGATGTATACGACCAGGCTGACCGCCTGATCAAGATCACGTCCGGAACGGGATCGTCATGCACGAGCCCGACGACGGTGGGAACGTACACATACAACGTCAATGGGGTGCGCATGAGCAAGACGGTGGGAAGCACGACGACCGACTTCGCTTGGAACGTCTCCGGCAGCCTGCCAACGCTGCTTCAAGAGCGGGTTGCTGGAGGCAGCGTGACCGACTACATCTACGGTCCCGACGGCACCCCGCTCGAGCAGATCTCTGGGTCTGGCGTGCTCCTCTACCACGCGGATCAACTCGGTTCGACGCGAGTGCTGACCGACACGTCAGGGACGGTGAAGGCAACATATAGCTACGACACCTATGGGAACCTCTCCAGCTCGACGGGGTCGGTGCCCAATCCGTTTCTCTTCGCGGGGCAGTACAAGGACGCGGAAAGTGGTCTGTACTACCTGCAGGCCCGCTATTACGATACGACCACGTCTCAATTCCTAACGCGCGATCTCGCGGTCATGATCACCCGGACCCCATACGGGTACGTCTTTGATAACCCGCTGAACGGCCGTGATCCTAGTGGACTCGATTGTGGTTGGACCGACCCGCTTGGGTGTGTTACCGACGCCGCGGATGCCGTCGCCACTGGGGCAAGCGCTGCCGTGGACGCGGTCGCCACGGGTGCGACGTGGGCCTGGAACCATCCGACCGCTGCTGGTCTTATTGCGGTCGGCGTCGCTGGGATCGTCGCCGGGACCGTTCTCACCGGGGGTTTGCTTGATGCGGTTGTCGCAACGACGGCCGCGATCGACACCACGGAAACCCTTGGGGTCTTAGAGACGATCAGCCTGCCTCTATTTGATGCGCCTTACGTGATCGGTACCGGCATCGCGGTGGCTGGCGCAGGAGGATTACTGGTCGGCATCGGTGTGATGGTTGGAGTGAGCCGTGATATGTGCGCTGATGGCTGAGGATTTTCCACAACTCCGGCGCCTCGCCAAGTTGTTCGCCCTAATGGCCGCTATGGGACTGGTATTCCTAGTCGTAGGAATTGTGCTTTGTCTTCATGCACATGTTTCCGACCTCCCTCTGATACTCCCTGTATTGGTTGTAGGCCTTGTTGCATTCACGATGGGACTTCGATCGATTTTGAAAGTTCGACGAACCATCGCCAAACTGCGCATGCCGCGATGAAGATGACGCAGGCTGCGAGACATGCGCCGTGGCGGATGACAAGACTGTGTGGATAGCGCCGGCCCGTCGAGTAGGGCGAGAAGGACTCGACTCGAGGTTCCCGACGATCGGCGAGTTTGTGCGAGCCGCTTACAACATGGAGGCGACGAAAGCAAACGCATGGTCGCGCGCGATTTGGCTCCATCGGCTGATGGGCGATTTGACGCGCCGCTAATTGTGGTGCGCCCACTCAGAGAGGGAGTGCCGCGTCCCTGACGGTGTGAGCGCTTACCGAGCGTGCACAGACCTGGATCGCCAAAAGCGTACAGGCCCCGAGGCTCACGCAAGCTGGGTGTGCCCCCTGCGGACGGACACGGAAGGGCCGCGAGCGCGCCACCGACTTCACATAACCGCTAGCCTCCTGGATCCCGGCCAGAGGACCGCTAATGTTCGGATGGCGATCAGCCGCCGGGAAGCCGGGAGGGTCTATGTAATCTCCACTACCCTGTTCGCCCTTATCGCCGCCTTTGTGTCTGTATCTTCCCCAGAAGAAGGCGAACTCGTCACGCCCAAAGACCTGAAATACATTGTCCGACGGACCGGCTGTGGTCGACTCTGTATTCGAAGTCATCGATTCTCTAGCCAACGCCTTGGTAAGGCGTAGGCCGTGAGTTCAATCCTCACCTTGGGCTCCACTCGATCAGCAGTCGCTCAGGTGAGCGCCACCTTGAGCGTCTCGAGGCGAACGATGAGTGGCTCGATCAGTTGCGAGAGGACGAACGCCCTGGCCTCCGGAGCGTAATGGTGGAGGACCTCCGAGTCCGTCTGAGCTAACACCAGCTCGCTATAGGCGCGCGTCGCGTCCATGAACGGTTTTGCTGGATGGCCGGCTTCGAGAATGTCGAGGATCGCCAGCTTCCGGTCGCGGTTGTACCCCTGTCGTTTTGCGGCCCACTTCTCCTGCTGAAGCGTCTCCCAGCGCGCGAGACTCTCGTTCGCCTCGTGCTTTGTTTCCCCGAAGAAGCTGAGCTTCCTGTCGTCATCGCCAACAAATCGCTGGACACGGAGCTCCCACTTGCCGGGTGTGCCGTCCTTGTTGGTGAGCCGTCGCCATGTGCCTTCGTTGCTCATAGTCGCAATCTCGCATTTGTTCGGACGTTTGACCAGTACCCGGCCCGCGCTCGGCGGCGCGCCCACGCCTCCTCCTACCGCGAGATCGTCGACGTCCCGTCTTCGGCGATGTCCACCTCGACCGAGTCCGACTTTTCGCTTGGGCCGCCCGGATCGACGGTGATGCTCGCGGTGACGCGCGCCGGCTTGTCGGACTCCAACGTCAGATAGTGGGCGCGCGGTTGCCCGGCCGTCACCGCGGTGGTCAGGTCGTAGAGCTGCGCGGAGGTGTTCGTCTCGCCGACGATCTTGCCGCTCACGTTGAGGCCAGCAGGGACGTCGCGGTCGGATTGCAAGTCGTAGTGGATCCGAAACAGCGCGCCTTGGACATGCTCGAACTGCGTGATCGTCACTGTGAGCGCGTATGACTGCGTGTCGTCGAACTCGTGCGAAGCGGCGACGGTGCCGGCAACGTGCACGGTCTGGTTCTCGCTCTGGGTCAGTTGCTGACCGGTGGTGGTGTCGCTGATCGCCACCCACACCGTCCACGTGCCAGGGTCGGCCTGCACCGGCGAGAAGCCCCTATGTTCCTCGCCGGGTGCGATCGCTGACAGCACGTCGCCCTGGCTGTACGCGGCGGCCTCCGCTGAGGCGCCTTCCGCCATGACGAAATACCCGACCTGGAGCTTCCCTGGGTCGATCGCTGTCGTCCCGACGTTGGTGACGCTGTAGTTGAAGACGATCGCCGGAGTGCCGTCGTTCGTCGTATGTGCCTCGGCCGTCAGGTGACCGAATTCCAGCTTGGGGGCGTTATCCGTCGTCGCTGTGTCAGCATCCTGGCTCGCCGGTTGCCACTGCGTTCCGTCCCATCGCCACTGGCCATCGTCGGAGAGCTGGCCTACTCCTTCGGCCGATGCCGGCGTGGTCGAGCCCTGTGCCGGTTGCGCATCGGTTGCGGTGCCCGCATTCTGCGTGACCGGTTGCCACTGCGCTCCATCCCACCACCATTGACCGTCATCGGAACGGGGTGCGTCCGCCGGCATGACACTCATCGAACGTTCCTCCTCACCCAATCAGCGCGGAGAGCGTACGAGCCGCGCGTGTTCATCCGCTACCGCAGTCGGAACATTCTCAGGGCTTCCATCCGGCGCCGTGACGGTGATCCGGCGGTCGCGCACCGGCGGGCCTGCAGGCAGCGCGGCCGGGCGTGGCAGCGGCGCGATCGCCACGAGGTCGAGGACGGGGCGCGGTGCCACGCCGAGCGCTCCCCAGAGATCCGCGGGCACACCGCCGGCGTCTGGCGGAAGAGCCACGGATAGGAACACCGGCAGCCCTTCGCCGGCGAGATCGCCCGAGATGTGCTCCGCTGGTATGGCCTGTTCATCCGCAAGCGCACCCAGAACGCTCGAAAGCAAACGATGCTCGGCGGCGGGATTCTTCCCCCAGGCCGAAACCATATAGCGCAACCGGTAGTGATGCAGCGGCGGCCGGCGCCCTGTGACTCGACCCTGCTCGTCGCGCACGGCCTCCCAGTCACCGCGGCTCCTGCTGACGTCCTCGCGTATGTCCCACAGATACGCGTCGACGATGTCGCCCGTCACGGCATCCGCCCATTCGCGCGTTGGTGAGTCGAAGACGACCTCCGTCTTCGAGTCGCGCAGCGCTGTTGCGCGCAAAAGCGAGCGCAGTGCCGCGTCGACGTCCGCGATCATCACGCTGAGGATGCGGTGGTCGCCTGGGGGCGGCAAGGGCGGAAGGGGTCATCGAAGGGGAACGTGCGCGTGCCCTTTCGGGCAACCGCCTTTTCCCCGACGGTGACCCGAGCGCACCTCGCGCGTGCTCCGTCCGTGTGCGACTCTCGACCGAACCACGTGTTCCATCCGTGAGGAGACTGCGCATGCCAACGTATCTGTCGCCTGGCGTTTACGTCCAAGAGGTATCGTCGGGTTCGAAACCGATCGAGGGAGTCGGCACCGCTGTCGCGGCGTTCGTCGGACTCACCGAGAAGGGTCCGGCCAACACGCCGACGCTGGTCACCAACTGGACTCAATTCAACACTCAGTTCGGCGACTTCGTCGAGGGGTCGTATCTCGCTCATGCGGTGTATGGATACTTCCTCAACGGCGGAGGGTCCGCATACGTGGTTCGCGTCGGTTCCGACGGCGACGGTGAGCAGCCAAGCGCGCGTGCGGAACTGGCGGCGAAGGACGAGCCCGGCCGGCCCGTGTATCGAATCACCGCGGCCGAAGGCGGCCCGGCCGGTGATGACATCAGCGTCGAGATCGGCGATCCCGGCGAGGCGGGAGAGGACACCTTCAAGGTCACCGTTTCGCGCGGCGGGAAAGTCGAGGAGACGTTCGACAACCTCAGCACAAAGCGCGGTTCCAACAACGCTTCGACAGTTGTCAAAGCCCGGTCCAAGCTCATCCGCCTCGAGGAGATCGGGAGCGGCGGGACGGTCACCGTCCCCGAAAAGGCGAGCGTCAAGCTGAGCGGCGGAACCTCAGTCACACAGGTACGCGTGACTGCCGACGATTACGTCGGCAATTCCGCGGATCGCACGGGCTTCGCCGGGCTCGAGGCCGTGGATGAAATCACCATGCTGAGCGTCCCCGACGTGATGGCGGCGTACCAGAGCGGCATCATCGATCTCGAGGCTGTGCAGGCCGTGCAACTTGCGATGATCGCGCACTGCGAGTTGATGGGCGACCGCGTCGCGATCCTCGATGCGCCGCCGTCCCTCAATGCGCAGCAGGTCAAAGAGTGGCGCCAGGACAAGGCGGGGTACGACTCGAAGTACGCGGCGCTGTACTGGCCGTGGATCAAGGTGTTCGACCCGCTCAAGGGCCAGGGAATGCTCATTCCGCCGAGCGGGCACATGGCCGGCATCTGGGCGCGCAACGACGACACGCGCGGTGTGCACAAGGCGCCGGCAAACGAAGTCGTGCGCGGCGCCATCAGCCTCGAACTGCAGATCACCAAAGGCGAGCACGACCAGTTGAATCCTTCCGGCATCAACTGCATCCGCGCCTTCCCCGGAAGGGGCGTCCGCGTGTGGGGCGCACGCACCATCTCGAGTGATCCCGAGTGGCGGTACCTCAACGTCCGTCGACTCTTCAACTACGTGGAAGAGTCGATCCTCGAAGGCACGCAGTGGGTCGTGTTCGAGCCCAACGACTCGCGCTTGTGGGACGCGGTGAAACGCAACGTCTCGGCGTTTCTGCGCCGGGTCTGGCGTGACGGCGCGCTCTTCGGCACCACTGCGGCAGAGGCGTTCTTCGTCAAATGCGATGCCGAGAACAACACCCAGGACACGATCGACATCGGCCAGCTGATCATCGACGTCGGTATCGCACCCGTGAAGCCGGCCGAGTTCGTCATCTTCCGCATCGCACAGTTCGCCGGCGGCGCAGCCGTCAGCGAGTGAGGGGATAGAAATGCCAGCTGGTCTTGGTCCGAGCATGCCGAACGACGCCATCTCGGCGGCGCGTTTCTCCATCACCGTGGACGGCTACGAGATCGCGCAATTCTCCGAGCTCACCGGAATCACCACCGAGGTCGAGGTCATCGACTTCATGGAAAACGGTTCCAGTGGAGCCAATATCCTCAAGAAGCTCCCTGGCAAGCGCAAGCCACCGACGATCACGTTGCGTCGCGGCAAGAACACGTCGATGGAGCTCTGGGCGTGGCACGAGTCGGTCGTACACGGCGACATCGTCGGCGCACGCAAGAGCGGCTCGATCGTGATGTACGGATACGACGGGACGCCGGTGGCGCGGTACCACTTTCACGACGGGTGGCCGGCGAAGATCGCGATCAGCCCCCTGAAAGCGGGATCGAGCGAGGTCCTCATGGAGGAGGTCACGATCGTGTGTGAGTGGCTCGAGCGGGTGGCTCCGTGAGCGTTGCCGCGAGGGAGGTGGCGATCCGTCCCGAGTTGACCACGGAATTTCCTTTCGTGCTGCCTCGCGGATACGTGGATCGCAAAGGCGTCGTGCACCGCGACGGGATCATGCGACTCGCGACCGCACGCGACGAGATCGGCCCGCAGAGCGACCCGCGTGTGCGGCAGAACGCGGCGTACATGACGGTGCTGCTCCTCGAGCGGACCGTGACGCGTCTCGGCTCGCTCACCGAGGTCGATTCCTACGTGATCGAGGGGCTCTTCGCATCGGACCTCGCGTTCCTGCAGGACCTCTACCGGCGCATCAACCAGGACGGCCATACCGAGGCCTTCGTGAGTTGTCCCTCGTGCCACAACGAGTTCACCGTTGACATTGCCGGTGACCGACCGGGGGAAGCATGACGTACGCGGTCGACCAGCTCTTCGAGGAGGTCGCGTACGTCGCCTACTACTTCCATTGGGAACTCGACACCATCCTTGACCTGCCGCATGCGATGCGGTTGCGCTTCATCGAAGAGATCGGCCGAATCCATCGGCAGATAGGCGAGACGGGTGAGTTCTGATGCGGTTGCCATGGCAGCGGCGTGTCGTCGGGCGCGGTGAGGTCGAGACGGTTGTCGCGCCAGCACCGGCGCAGCATGCGTGGAGGAAACTCCCGGCGCTGCACACGGGAATCGACACCAAGCCACCGCTGACGGCAGGCTCCGCCGAGCTCGCCGATAGCGTGAGCCGGCGCCTGCGCTCGACAAGCGAGCGGCCTCGTCTCATCCACCGATCCGGGCTTCCGGAAGCCGCGTCCGGGACTGTGCGCGGCCTGGCTGTCGCCACGGGCGCGTCCGTCGCGAGCCGGGCGTCGCGGCACGGGCCAGGTGCGCAGGATGCAGTGGAGCCGGAGCCCGAACGCGCAGACGGTGGCAGCGTCGATCAGTCCTCGCGCCAGAGAGTCGTAGCCCGCCGGCGCTCGAGCGACCTGACGACGGCAATCGATGTCGCGCGAGCAGCGACGGCGCAGCACACGGTCGAGCCGGATCCGTCGGCCCGCGACGACGACCCCGAGCCCGGCGCCGACCGTGACCGCGCCGCGGATGCGGCTCCGGCGGCGCTGCAGCCCGGCCTGCAACACACCGTCATCCGCCGCCGTCCTGGAGCCGCGGCTCCGCGACCGATCGGGCTGCAGGCGCCGTTGACCTCCGAAGGCGCTCGTCAAGTAGCGATCGACGCAGCACTCGGACCGCCGCACGAATCCGAGATGCCGGCACACGAGACGGCGGCGCGCGCCGTTGCTGCCACGGTCGGCAGGCTGCACCGCGCTGACGTCACGGATGTGCGAGTGCGCCGTGACCGCGAGGCGGAGTTGCTTGCCGCGTCCGAACACGCTCGCGCCGTGACACGCGGCGGCGAGGTCTTCATTCCTGCCTCCGAAGGCCGGCTGGACTCGGGGTCGGGGAGTGGCCTCCTCGCACACGAGTTGACGCATGTCATCCAGCAACGACGGCTGGGAAGATCCATCCCGCTTGAGCATTCCCCCGGAGGCCGGCGACTCGAGGCTGATGCTGCGATCACCGAGCGGCACGTCCGGGGCGATCCTGGAGCGCCGGCGCCGCAGCCCACCGCGGTGGAACCGCCTCCCCCGGTCGTGACCGCTTCGCAGCCGGCGGCGGACGAATTCGACGATGCGGCCACGGCACGTGACATTCAGGACGACCTGGTCGCCTCGGGGCGCGCGTTTCGCATGCCGGACGGATCCCTGGTCTTTCCCGGCGGGGGCGGGCATCTGCCCGAGCAACAGACAATGCCGGTGCAGAGCGGGGTTGCCATCCAGCGAGCGCCGGAGGAGCCGTCAGCAGCAGACTCGCCGGGAGCCGCACCATTCGCGGCACCCGATGCGGCTCCGACTCCCGGCTCGAGCCCGTGGAGCTTTCCCGCGCCTGCGCCGCGGTCCTCACCCTCCGCGCCGTCGTTCATTGCGCAGCCGCCGCCCACGGCGGCACAGCAGCCCCTCGAGAGCGGTCCGTCGTCCGCCGTCGCAGCGCCCGCCCCCGCGAACTCGCCGGACGCCGCGGGAGCAGCCCGGGCGACGGAGGAGGCTGCGCCCATTGATCTCGACGATCTCGCCCGCCGTGTCTACGGGCAGGTGCGAACCCAGTTGCGATCCGAACTACTGATCGACCGCGAGCGCGCGGGACTCTTGACGGACTTTCGATGAGGACACGAAATGGCAAGTGACAGCACGTCTTTTGGTCTCGCACTTCGATTCACGGTCGACGTTGGCAACACCAGCCTCGGGACGTGGTCGAAGTGCGAAGGCATCGAGTTGAAATTCGACACCGTGTCGTACCAGGAGGGTGGCGCGCCGGGAGCGACGTGGAACTACACCCACTACGCGACTGGGCGAGCGAAATATCAGCCGATCAAGCTGACCCGCGCTGTGACGCCACAGGCGTCGACTGCGCTGCTGAAATGGCTGTCACAGCAGGCAAGCTCGCCTGCCGCGCCACAGCCCGCGACGATCACGCTGCTCGATACGAACGGCCAGCAGGTGCAGCAGTGGACGTTCCAGGAAGTCTTCCCGACCAAGTACAGCGGTCCGCACCTCGACGCGAGTCACGCCGAAGTTGCGACGGAAGAGCTCGAGCTGACCCATCAGGGATTCGTCTGATGCATGCGTCCGGCTGTTGGGAGGGCTGACGATGCCTCCCGGATCCAACACCCCTCGTGGACTCGCAGCCCGCTTCCAGGTCACCATCGACGGTCAGGATCTCGGTGCGTGGTCGAGCTGCAAGGGTCTCGAGGTGGACTTCCAGCACGAGACGTACGAAGAACTGGGCAACAACCAGTTCGTCCACTACTTTCCAAAGCAGGCCAAATACACGCACATCACGCTCGAGCGGGCATGCACACCGGACGAGTCGAGCACACTCCAGAGCTGGCTCAGCAAGATCGCGGTCCAGCCGACCCGAGGCACCGCGAGCATCACGCTCTACGACGCGAATCAAAACGATGTCATCACCTGGACGCTGAGCGGCGTCTTCCCATCGAAGTGGACGGGGCCGCAACTCGACGGCGGGGTGAGCAAGATGGCAATGGAAACGCTCGTGCTTGCGCACGAGGGTTTCTTGAACTGAAGCGATGGCAGGATCGCCGCTGGTCACTGGTCTCGAACACGCGAGTCTTGAAGGCGCGGGGATTGTCGTGCCGTTCGGCTTGAACCCGACGTCGATCAGCATCACGCGAGGGTCATCGTGGAAGGCGCCCTCGAGCCGCAGTCCCGGCGCTCCCTCGCCGGCGAGCGCAGTTGCGGGCCTGATCCTCGGATCGGTCCCTGTCGGCCACGGCCAGCTTCAGTTCACGCAATCGCAGGCGGCCGTCCTTTCCATGGTGGTCTGGTTCGACGCGACGTTCGAGGAAAACGGCACGATCGACTTCGAGATCAATCAGCTCCAGAACTGGACGTGTCCGACGGAGCCGGTTTCCCCCGGATTGAACAGCCCACCACGCGTCGCGTTCATCTGGCGCAGCCTGGAGTTCGTCGGCGTCATTTCGCGACTGACCCTCAAATACAAGAAGTTCGGGCTCGATGGGCTACCCCTGCGGGTTGAGGCAAACATCTCGATCACGGAGAACCCGTTTCCCATCCCCTTCACCAACCCGACCTCCGGAGGAATCTCCGGACGCCGTGTGCACGTGGTCTCCGCCGGCGACACGCTCCACTCCGTCTCGTACGCCGAATACGGCAGTCCCGGGCTCTGGAGGGTGCTGGCCGAAGCGAATGGGATCGACGACCCGCTCCGGGTCGCCCCCGGAACGACTCTGCTCATCCCCCCGGATCCCCAGGCGGAAGGGACAAAGTGACCGCCGATGCGCTGACGAGCTGGCCGGGCGTCGACATCGATGGCAGCCCGCTCCCCGACCGCCTGCGCACGGGGCTCACGGGCGTCGTGGTCGACAACCACAGCCATCTCCCCGACATGTTCACCATGATCTTCGACGACCCTCAGCACACCCTCCTCACCGAGGCTGGGGTCAAGGTCGGTTCGCTGGTGAGCATCAGGGCGTCGAGTGTCGGTTCCACCACGCCCCAGCCGCTCATCGGCGGCGAGGTCACGGCGCTCGAGGCCAGCTACGAGGAAGGGTGGGATCGCACCATCGTTCGCGGCTACGACCAGTCGCACCGGCTGCATCGCGGGCGTCGCACCGAGACATACCAGAACGTGAAAGTGTCAGATGTGGCACAAACAGTTGCGAGTCGGGCCGGACTCGACGTCGGGACGATCGACGACTCCGGCTCGGTGCTTCCCTTCATCTCGCAGGTGAACATCAGCGACTGGGACTTCCTCAAAGCGAGGGCGCGCGAGCTCGGCTTCGAGGTCGGCGTCCTCGACGGACAGTTCTACTTCCGTAAGCCGGTCGAGTCCACGAGCGGCCCGGAACCGGGCGACGCCGACTCGGAGGGTCCGGCGCAGCTCGTGTACGGGCGTGATCTCGTGAGCTTCCGGCCGCGGGTGACATCGTCGGCGCAAGTGACGCGGATCAGCGTGCGCTCGTGGGATCCGGCCAACAAAGCGGTGCTGGTCGGTTCGGCGGACCCGGCCGCGTCCAGCGCCGACCTCGCCGATGATCCCGCCACCCTTGCCCAGAACTTCGGGTCGCCCGAGTACGTGGTGCACGACCGCCCGCTGCCGTCACAGTCCGACGTGGACGATACCGCCAAGGCGGTCGCCGAGCACCTCGGCAGCTCGTTCGCTGAAGCTGAGGGTGTGGCCGTGGGCAACGCGAAGCTCCGTGCCGGGGTTGCCGTGAGCATCGCCCAGGTTGCCGACACGTTTGTCGGCAAGTACACGCTGACTCGGACGCGCCACGTGTTCGACGATGACGGCTACCGCACGGAGTTCGAGATCAGCGGTATGCAGGACCGCTCGACGCTCGGGCTGATGTCGCTGGGCGCGACGAACGGCGCGGCGGCCGGTGGCGCTCCGCCGATACCGGGCGTCTTCATCGGGCAGGTGACCAACAATGACGATCCCCAGAACCTTGGCCGGGTGAAGCTCAAGCTCCCGTGGCTCTCGGACAGCTACGAGAGCGACTGGGCGCGCGTCGCCTTCGTCGGTGCCGGTCCCAACAGCGGCGTTGTGTTCTTGCCCGAGGTGGACGACGAGGTGCTCTGCGCGTGCGAGTTCGGCGACCTTCGCCGCGTCTTCGTCCTGAGCCCGTTGCACAACGGCAAGGACAAGCCCAGCCTCGGCGACGGCCTCGTCGACGGCGGCAAAGTAAAACGCCGCGGCATGGTGTCGCGCAAGGGCCACAAGATTGTCTTCCTCGATGACGACTCGAAGTCGGGCATTGCGCTGATCAGCAGTGACGGCAACCTCAAGGTGTCGCTCAACGAGACCAACAGCGAGATCACCATTCACTGCAAGGGCAAGGTCACGCTGCAGACCGACAGCGACGACATCTCGATCAAGAGTGGCGCCGACGTGATCATCCAGGCACAGGGGAACGTGAACCTCTCTGGGTCGAGCGGCGTCAAAGTGGATGGCGGCAGTGGCGAAGTGGCGCTGACGGGCTCACTCGTGAAGCTCAACTGACATGGGAACACCCGCGATCGTCATGGGCGATCAGATCATGGGCACCTGCGCGATCCA
Organism: Candidatus Dormibacteria bacterium; assembly: GCA_050010655.1. Taxonomy (GTDB): domain Bacteria; phylum Chloroflexota; class Dormibacteria; order Aeolococcales; family Aeolococcaceae; genus Palsa-851. The sequence goes on along the minus strand of JBEKKP010000001.1, from coordinate 34,778 downwards.
CATGATCCCGAACCCGGCGACGGGCGCGCCCCAACCATCGCCGCCGCTACCGTTCAGCGCGCCCGTCACCGCCGGCGTCTGCGCCACGGTGTTGATCGCCGGCAAAGCCGCCGCGGTGGTGGGATGCACCGGCTACAACACGCCGCCGCATGTCGGGCTCCACCCGGCTGACCCGTACATGGTGCCGGTCATGCAGGTCGGCACCATCGTGAGCGGCAGCGCGACCGTCATGATCGGGGGTCAGCCCGCCGCGACCGCGTCCTCGTCGTCCACCTGCTGCGCGACTCCGGGCTCGATCACTCCTACAGTTACCAGCGTGCTCATCGGGTGATGTTATGGCTAAAAGTGACGATTTCATAGGATCCGGTTGGGGCTTCCCGCTCCGCACCGACGCCACCGGTGGCATCGCGCTGGTCTCAAGAGAGCGCGAACTCGAGGAGGCGATGCGCCTGATCCTCGCCACAGCACCCGGCGAGCGCCCGATGCGCCCGGAGTTCGGATGCGGCGTGCACGACTACGTGTTCGCCGGCGCCGACGCGAGCTCCGCGCACGCCATCGCAGCCGAGGTCCGCAAGGCGCTGCGGCGCTGGGAGCCGCGCGTCATCGTCCAGGACGTCGAGGTGGTTCCCGACGAGGATGACGCGGCGCTCCTCTACATCACCGTCCACTACCGGCCGAAGGCGACCAACGACCCGCGCAACCTGGTGTTCCCGTTCTACACGATTCCCAGTGAGGGCGAGGCATGACCCTTCCAGTCCCCAACCTCGACGATCGCCGCTTTCAGGACCTCGTCGACGAGGCGAAGCGGATGGTGCAGCAGCGCTGCCCGGAGTGGACCGACCACAACGTCTCCGATCCCGGTGTCACGCTGATCGAGACGTTCGCGTGGATGACCGATCAGCTCGTGTATCGGCTCAACAGGGTCCCGGACCGCCTCTACGTCAAGTTCCTCGAGCTCATCGGTGTCCGGCTCTTCCCCCCGACAGCCGCACGGGCGCCGCTCACGTTCTGGCTCGCCGCGCCGGCCGAACTGGCGCAACGTATCCCGGTGAACACCAAGGCAGCGACGATCAGGACCGAGACGGAGAAGGCGATCGTGTTCTCGACCGCCGAGGACCTCGACCTCGTTCCATGCTCGCTCGCTTCGATTGCCACCCAGGCGGCAGGGACGGAGGAGCGGGTCGACCGCACCGAGCAACTGCAACGTGGCGGGAAGTTCGCGGCCTTCGGAGCCGTGCCGAAGCCTGACGATTCGCTTGTCATCGGCCTCAGTGACGCGGTGCCGCGGTGCGCCATACGCATTCGCATGCGGTGCACGATCGAAGGTGTCGGCGTGGATCCCAAGGACCCGCCGCTCGTGTGGGAAGCGTGGGACGGCGAGGTCTGGCATGCGTGTGAGGTCGAGGGCGACGACACCGGCGGCCTGAACCGAGACGGGGATGTGGTGTTGCACGTCGCGCGCGAACACGCGGCCGCGCTGCTTGACGGCCGTCGAGGCGGCTGGCTCCGCGCTCGCGTCGTGCCGTCGGCAGGCGGTCAGCCTTCGTACACGGCCTCCCCGCAAATTCATGCGATCGAGGCGGCCACGGTCGGCGGCACCGTCGACGGCGTCAACGCGGAGATCGTGACCGAGGAGCTGCTCGGCATCTCGGACGGAACGGCAGGACAGCGATTCGCGGTCCGCCAGGCCCCGGTGCTCGCCGGCATGGGCGCGCCGGTGCTGGAGTGCAGCAGCGACGATGGATGGGAGCCCTGGTCGGAGATGCAGGACTTTGCGGCATCGGGTCCTGACGACGCGGTGTTCGTCCTTGACGCAGCGGTCGGCGAAGTGCAACTCGCCCCCGCGGTCCGCCAGCCGGATGGGTCCATGCGCCGCTACGGTCGGGTGCCCGCGAAGGGGGAGCAGCTCCGGATACGTTCCTACGCGACCGGTGGCGGACGCGGTGGCAACGTCAGTCGCGGAGCGATCTCCGTCATGAAATCCTCGATTCCCTACGTGGCACGCGTCGAGAACCGGGAGGCAGCCCGCGGCGGGGTAGACGGCGAGGAACTGGAGAACGCGAAACAGCGCGGACCGATCCAGCTTCGCACCCGAGCGCGTGCAGTCACGACAGAGGACTTCGAGCAGCTGTCGCGCGAGGCCGCACCCGAAGTGGCGCGCGTTCGGTGCCTCGCTGCCGGTGAGGGCTTGGAGGCCGGGTCGGTGCGGATCCTGGTGGTGCCGTCGGCTGCCGAGGACCGCGGCCGCATCCGGTTCGAGCAGCTCATCCCGGGAGAGGAGACGCTCCGGACGAGTGCGTCCCGGCTCGAAAGCTCGCGACTAGTGGGCACGCGCGTGCTCGTTGAACCCCCGCTGTATCAGGGAGTCACGATCGTCGCACGGCTGCGCTCGCGCCCTCGAGCCAGCGTCAGCCGCGTCGAGGCGGCAGCGCTCGACGCCTTGTTCAATCTGCTCAACCCGGTCAGCGGCGGCCCTGACGGTCACGGGTGGCCGTTCGGCCGGCCGGTGCAGGCCGGCGAGATCTTCTCGATCCTGCAAGGAGTTCCCGATGTGGAACTCGTGCAGGACGTGCGCATCTTCGGTGCGGACCCGACCACCGGCGCGCGCGGCCAGGCGACACAACGCCTTGACGTCGCCCCCAACTCGCTGGTGTTCTCGTATGAGCACCAGGTGCGGGTCGAATCCGCGTGACCGCGATGCGCGCCCTCGTCCCGGGCCTGCCGACGCCGCACCCGCTCGGCACATTCCTTCCTGCCCTCTATCAGGAAGACCGCTTCGCGCAGGCACTGACGAGCGGCCTCGACGAGGTGCTGAGCCCACTGATCGCATCGCTGGACAATCTCGCTGCATATCACGACCCCGGGGTGGCTCCCGACGACTTCCTCGCATGGCTCGGCAGTTGGGTTGGGATCGAGCTCGACGAGGACTGGCCCGAGGAACGTCGCCGCGCGCTCGTGCGCCGCGCCGTCGAGATCTACCGGGTGCGAGGCACCGCCGACGGGTTGCGAGCGCACGTCGAGCTGGTCACAGGCGGCCGAGTCGAGATCGTGGAGTCCGGCGGCGTCGCCTGGTCGACGGAAGCTGGAGCGGATCTGCCCGGACAGCCCGAGCCGCGTATGACAATACGGGTGTATGTGGATGACGTTGCCGCTATCGACACGCGCGCGCTCGACCGGTTGGTCGACGCGGCGAAGCCCGCGCACGTGATCCACGCATTGGAGCTAGCGACGGGAGGTTGAGCGACGATCGATGATCGTCTGCAAGAAGTGCGGCTTCAACAACTCTGATGCCGACGCGTTCTGCGGCTCGTGCGGTGCGTTTCTGGAGTGGACGGGGGAGAAGGTCACCCCGGCCCCTGCTCCCGCACCCGCGCCCGTAGCTCCAGAACCCGCGGCACCCGTGGAGCCGGCGCGCCGCGGCGGCTTCATGGCGCTCGTGCAACAGGTGACGGCGATCGGCGTCCCGAAGAAGGAAGCGATCGATCCGCCTCGAACCACCGCGGGTGCGCCCATGTCCTCGCCCGGGATGGGCGCTCGTCCGTCGACCCCTGCGGCTCCCGCCCCACCCGGGGTGCCGACGCCCCGGCCCCTTGGCCCCACGATCACACCATCGCGGCCGGTGCTCAGTGCACCCGGCTCGGCGCCACCGTCCGGCCCCCCGCGGAGCGCGCCTCCGAGCTCACCGCCGCCATCAGGCCCACCGCCGAGCGCGCCGCCCACCTCACCGCCACCGACGGGCCCGCCGCGGAGCGCACCGCCAAGCGGCCCGCCCCCCGGAGCGGCGGCCGCCATAGGTTCGCCGCCGACGACCCCGCCGCCGGGCAGCCCGCCGCCGTCTAGTCCACCCAGCTCTGCCGTAGCGCGGAGCGCACCGCCAATCGGTCCACCGCCCGGAGTGGCTCCGACACCGTCGTCACCGGCGCCGGTCGCGCCGAGCCTTCCCAAGCCCACGCTCCCGCCACCGACGCTGCCGGCGCCCACAGTCGCCCCCGTGGTGATCCGGGTCACTCCCGAGGCGCGCTCATCCACGATCTCACCGGCGAGCTCGTTGCAGGCCCCGACGTCCGTGACCCCGCCAACGCCGGCGGAGCCTGCAGGCGTTCAACCGACGGCAGTGCGATCGCGTGTCCCACCAACAGTCACCGCTGCCCCGCCAACGAAGGAGTTGAGCGCCGGAGACCTGGTGTGTGGTCAATGCGGCGAGGGCAACGAGCCGGTCCGGAAGTTCTGCCGCCGCTGCGGGAATTCACTTGCGACCGCTGAGGTTGCGTCGACATCCGGCTCGCGGAAGAAGACGAAGCGGTCCACAAAGGTGCTCGCTGCCGGCGAGCGGCCGGAACATCGCACGTTCCACTTCGGCGCCGTGGCTCGCATTGGCGCAATTGTGGTGGTGGCGGTGGTGCTCATCGGTGGCATCGCGTACGGGGCAGTGCCTCAGGTGCGCAGCGACGTCAACAGCACGATCCAGTCGGTGACCGGCACCGTGACGCGTCCGACGCCCGTGCAAGCGGCGTCGCTGACGGCCAGCTCGGCGATCCCCGGGCACCCGGCGGCTCGAGCTATTGACGAGTACAGCAACACGTACTGGGCCGCATCACTCAAAGCCAACTCACAGCCAACGCTCACGGTGTCCTTCGCGAAGTCCGAGACTGTCAGCGTGATGCTGTTCATCTCCGGCTACACGTCCGACGAGGCATCGGTGTTGCTGCCGAAGACGCTGCACCTGGTGTTCTCGAATGGCACGACGCAGAACGTCACGCTCGCCGACAACGGCACACCCCAACAGATCAGCATCAATGGCGCGCAGGGCATCACCGGAATGACCATCCAGATCACGTCCGTCTACGGCTCGGCGAGCGGTCACCCCGTGGCGCTTGGTGACGTGGAGTTCTTCGGAACGCAGTGACGCGCCGGCGCACTGGCGCTGCGAAGTACGGTGCGCTAGATGAAGCCCTGGCGAAGCGCGTATGCGACGGCGTGCGTGCGATTGCGCAGATGCAACCTGCTCGTGATGTCGTGGACGATGTGCTTCACGGTTCGCTCCGAGAAGAAGAGCCGTTGCCCGATCTCACCGGTGTCGAAGCCGTCCGCCATCAGGCGGAGCACGCGCACCTCGCGTTCGGTGAGCCCCGAGAATCGCAAACCGCGTGGCGCGAGCACATCACGCTGCAAGCGCCCGACGTGGTCGAGGAGTTGTCCAAGCAGATCCGGTGACATCGCCGCTGCTCCGCGCGATGCGGCTCGAACTGCATCGACGATGCGGTCCGGTGTCGCTTCGATGCGTCGCAGCACACTCGAGGCGCCAGCCTCGACGGCGCCGAGGAGGTCGCCGTCCGTGAGACGCGTCACCACCAGGACGACGCGGCTTTCATCACCGACGCGCGCGGCGCGGATGGCGCCGAGCGCTGCTTCGTCGACCTCATCAGCGAGTACCACGGTGACCACCGCGGACGCGTCGTCATCGGCGTCGAGCACCAGCACCTCGGGGCGATATGCGAGCTGCGCTGCCAGACCGGCGCGCGACAATGGGTCTTGTGTCCTGATGGCGAGAGCGATTCGCTGCACGCTGGGGAGGGCGACCACGGCAGAAACGGTGACACGCACGTATTGACGGGCACTCAACGTCCACTCAACGTGCGGTGGCAATGATCCCTTCCGAGTGAGTAGCGCCGGAGTCGTGGACGCCGAGTTCCAGCAACACCTCGCCGTACCGGCGGCGAGCCTGCGCCGCACCGGCGTCATCACCGCGCTGCTGCTGCACGGCGATGAGCAGCCGCCATGCGGGATCGAGGTAGCGATCGACGCTCACTGTCTCCGTGCAGATCGCGGCTGCGGTCGCGGGATCTCCTTCGAGGACGGCGCGCTCGGCAAGCTGTAATCCCGTCGCTGCGGCATCGGCACGACAGCGCTCGCGGATCACCTCGGCCCACTCCGCCGGACCTTCCTCGGGAAGGAGTCCGTTGCGCAGCATCGACGCGGCGGTTGTGAAATCGGCTGCCGCCGTCGCGGGTTCGGTGGCCACCGTTTCCCGAGCGTGAGAGAGGAGTCGGCGATACGTCACGACGTCGCACGTGGATGCGCCTGGAAGTGCCAGCCGGTACGAGTCGGCGTCGCGAACAATGAGCGCACCACCGCCTCTGCTGACCCCTGGTTCCAACAGGCGCCGCAGCGAGGAGACGGCGACCTGCAGGTTGTGAAGACCGGTGGTGGGATCTGCCTCGGGCCAGAGCGCCTCGCAGATCACCTCGCGGTGCACAGGGGCGCCGCCTTGCGCTCCGAGCAGGCGCAGCAAGGAGCGGACCCTCGGCTTGACTGCGTTCAGGTTGATGACCTGCCCGTTGACCGTCGCGCTGAGTCGCCCGAAGCACCGCAGATCGATCACCGGCCCTGCCGGCGTAGACGGCATTGCAGCGGCCCGAGACGGGGCCGGGACCTCGGACCCACGGTCAGGTGGCCACGAGCCGGCCTCGACCTCGCGCGCGAGACGCTGGAGGCGCGCCGCACGCAACTCGTGGAAACGGTCTCCGGCCTGAAGCAGCAGCAAAGACGCCGAGGGATCGCCACGAACACGGCGCCCGGCCCCCTCGCAGAGCAGGGCGAACGCGGCTCCCCAGCGATCGCCGTCCTGCATACAGAGCTCTGTCACCGCGGCCGCCGTATCCGGAGGATCGCCGCAGGCGGAGAGCGACCGTGCGGCCCGCGCGAGGCGCGCGATCCATCCGGCACCGGCACTTTCAGCCTGGTCTTCCGCGCGACGGAGTTCGACGAGGCCGGCTGGGTCGCCGATGCAGAGCGATGCGGTACCGGCGATCACCAATCCCGCCGCAGCGATGTCATGGGTGGCGTCGGGGGCAAGCGCGAGCTCGAGCCCCCGTTCCCGGGCCTCGGTCAAGCGCCCGTCGATGAGATCGGCGAGCGACGCGATCAGGGCAGCGAGCGCCCCACGGATCTCAGAAGGTCGAGTGCTCCGATTCTCGCCTCCGGTCTCGAGGATCGCCCGCAGACCACCCGACCAGTGGCCCTCGCGAGGGTGTGTGGATTCTGGCGTCACCCATGACTGCAGACGCAGCCGCTCGTCACGGCAGACATCGGCGATGGCACGTCCGGCGAAACCGGCCTCGGCACGGCGATACGCGTCGAGAGCGGCGTTGGTATGCCCGCCGGCTCGGTGGCGTCGGGCGAGTGCGAGGAGGAGCCACGGATCGTTCTCAAGGAGTGCCGGAGGCAGGCTCTCGAGCCAGTGCCCCGGTTGATCCGCGAGCGCAGCACCCTTGCGCCCAAGCAAGCGCGCCACAGCGTCTGCGTCTCCGGCGCGTGAGTACGCGCGGAGCGCCTCTGGCACGGCGCCAACCTCCTCGAGGAGTGAGCCGGCGCGATGGCACGCTTCCTGCACCGCCTCTTCTCCGACCTCGTCGACGAGCACGCCTTCGAGGTGTGCGCGCAGGACCTCGTGGTAACGGAAGCTACTCTCACCATCGAGCGCCTGGGTGAAAAGGCGGCGCCGATGCAGTTCGAGCAGGATCGCCTGGCTCCCCTGGCGCCCGAGATACCAGTCGCAGAGCTGTCCGTTCAGCACTCCGAGCACGGAGGTCGCGACGAGGAACTCGCGCAGTTCAGCGGGGAGTTGGTCAAGGACATTGCTGGTGAGGAATTCGCGGATCATGCGCGAGCGCGAGCCGAGTGCACCGAGCACGCTGCTGCGTTCGTCGCCGCTGCGATTGCGTGTTGCGAGATGGAAGAGATGCAACCCCGCGGCCCACCCGTCGGTGCGGCGTGCGAGCTCTGCCAGCTCGTGCGGACCCATCGGTTGCCCATAGAAGTCACGAAAGAGCTGCTCCACCTCCCACGTCCGGAACCGCAGGTCGTCGACACCGAGTTCGACGACCCTGCCGAGCACACGCAGCCGGGGCAGGTTGACGTGCGGTTGACTGCGACTCGCGACGAGGATGGCAAGGGCCTCGGGCGCGTACTCGATGAAGCGCTCAAGCACGGTCTCTGCAGCCGTTCCCTCGATGGTGTGGACGTCGTCGATGACGAGCAGCGCCGGTGCGCTGATCGCTTCCTCCAGCGATGCGACGGCCTCCGGGAGGGTCATCCAGGGTCCCGCGACTTCAGGAAGCGCCCGCCGCAGCGCCGTCTCGAGATGGAGCAGCAGCGAGGCCTCGTCGGCATCCCACGCCTCCACGCGGTACCAGGCGACCGGCACACCGGCCGACGCGGCGAACACCGTCATCGCCGTCGTCTTGCCGTAGCCGGCCGGGGCGACGATGAGTCCGAAACGGTGTGTCCAGAGTGCGCCAAGTTGGGCGGCGATACGTTCGCGCGGCAGCGCCGGCGCGCTGGGCGCCTGGATCTTGCTCGCGATGACGGCGCGCGAACTCAGCAACGTGTCGCCTCTCTCCAGCTCCCACACAGCAAACGCACGCTGCCTCCGAGCAGCGAGGTCATGCTGACAGGCCACAACGCATCCGGTCAAGAGCGCGGACGGTTAAGCTGGCGCCGTGGACGGAGGTCTTCAGCACGTCGTGCGCCAATCGATGCATCGCGCAGGCCAGTTGCGCGTCCCCCTGCGACTGGCTGGCCTCGCCCTCACCGTCGCGGCTGCGACCGCGTGCGGTGCGAGCAGCGTCAATGTCACTGCGGTCGCGAATCAGGTCTCGCCAACACCGGCGCCGACACCGACACCGTCGCCCACGAGCTCGGTGCCGGTGAACCAGTTGCTGTCGGTGTGTCCGAAGACACGGAGCTTCTCGTCGCTTCCCGTGTTCGCGCAAGTACCGAATGCGAGCGATCTCGCCGTCGCCGGCGACGGCAGCGTGTGGGTCTCCAGCGAGTCGGCGGGCCAGGTCCTGCACCTGTCGTCGACTGGGGCAACCATGGTCACGTTCAACGAACCTAGCCCAACCGGCGTCGCGGTCCTGCCGAGCGGCAACGTGCTGATCGCGGAGCAGAGCCAGGACCTCATCGTCGAGCTCGACCCGTCCACGCTTGCGGTGACTTCGTTCCTTCAGTTGACGCCCGATCCGCCGCATCCGCAGATATCAGGGCTGGGGCTGGACGCAGCCGATCAGCTCGTCCTGGTGCCGGATACCGCGCAGTCGCGCGTCCTCACCGTGCCGTTCGCAGGCGGCACGCCGACCGTGCTCATCTCAGGCATTGGCACGCCGGACGATGCGGCTCTCGGAGCTGACGGCGCCATCGAGGTCTCCCAGGCCGCGGGCAGCGGCATCCTCAGTGTTCCCCTGGCCGGGGGCGGTTCGCAGAAGTTCGCGACGCCCGGCGGCTTGCTGGGTCTGGCGGTCAAGGATCTGCTGTTCTATGTGACACAGCCCGCCTCGCATTCGGTCCTCGCATTCAACCCCGCGACGGGACACACGTACACGCTGATCACGGGCGTCGACCGTCCGGAGGGGATCGCGATCACGAGCGATGGGCAACTGCTCATTGCGGATTCCACGAGCGGAACGGTGGCGATCGCACCGACCTGTTAGGTCGTCAGCGGCCGGCTGCGATCGCGACGTCGACGAGGACCTTGAACAGCGCCAAACCCATGTCCGATTCGGACTTCCCCTTCAGGTCCTCGGTGGCGTCGTGCGCCCGGCTTCCCACCACCACTGACCGTCAGCTGAGCGGGGTGCATCAGCGGGGATAGCTGCCACGTCCTCGTCCTCCTGCCTCTCAGCGACGTCATTTGGCGGCCAGATGCTATCAACGGCCAACTGCCGCCGAGGATGAATTCGTTGGCTCGAACGCCGTGTACACTCTGCCGTCCATGGGAGTGCGCGCAGTCATATCCGCGAACTCACTGCCGGTGCAGCCGGGCGCGAGCGCAGTGGTCACGGTGACCGTTCGCAACACCGGCACCGTCGTGGATCACTTCCACGTCGACGTGCTCGGCGATGCGATGCCGTGGGCGACGGCCACGCCCGCAACCCTGCCGCTGTTTCCCGACGCCCAGGGTGTCGTCTCGATCGAGTTCCGTCCGCCGAAGTCGCCCACCATCCGCGCCGGCAGCGTTCCATTCGGCGTGAGGGTTGCATCGGAGGTGCACATCGGGGACTCGACGGTGGAGGAGGGGACGCTCGAGGTCGGTGCCTTCACGGGGATGCACGCCGAGATGGTCCCCGAGATCTCCCGCGGCCGTGGTGGCGGGCGCCATGAAATAGCAATCGACAACCTCGGAAACACACCGATGACGCTTGCGTTCCGCGCCACGGACCCGGAGAACACGCTGCGTTTCGACTTCCGGCCACCCAATCCGGTAGGACAGCCGGGGACGGCGACGATCGTGCGCGTCCGCGTGCGCCCGCGCCATCGCATGCTGATGGGAAGCCCGCGCACCTACCGCTTTCAAATCGCCGTCCAACCGAGGGACGGCGAACCGACCACGATCAGCGGATCGCTCGTGCAGATGCCGGTCGTCCCCAAGGCGCTCCTAGGGCTTGTGGGGCTGATCGCGGCGGGAGGAGTGGCGGCAGCGGTGTGGGTCGGTCCGCTCCACTCGGGGAAGCAAGCGTCGCCGGCATCAACACCGACGGCCGCGCCGTCATCCACTCCGTCAGCGACGCCGTCACCAACCCCGAGTCCCACTCCGTCGCCGAGCCCGAGCCCGTCGCCATCGCCGTCACCGACACCGATTCCGACGGGAAACCCCATTCTCCATACCCTGTTCCCGATACCGACGTTCGAAATCTGACGGCTTCAGCGGCTCAGCCGTTGCACGGGATTGGGATACTGATCGCATGTTGATCCAGGCTTGCGTGAACGGGTCGCGACCAGCAGGCGAGCATCCCCGCCTCCCGGTCACACCCGAACAGATCGCTCGTGAAGCAGTGACGCTGCAGCGTGCCGGAGCGGGCTGTATCCACGTCCATCCAAGACGCGCCGACGGGACCGAGTCGCTGGCCGGCGCGGATGTCGGCGCTGTGCTCAATGCTGTCCGCGAAGCGTGTCCAGGGATCCCCGTGGGAGTGACCACCGCGGCTTGGATCGAGCCGGATCTGCTACGGCGCCTGTCGAAAGTCGACGCGTGGTCTGTGCTCCCTGACTTTGCGTCCGTCAATCTCAGCGAAGCAGGAGCGCTCACGATCATCGACATGCTCAACGAGCGTGGCGTGGGTGTCGAGGCCGGCGTCTGGAATATCGACGACGCTCGAGTGCTCCTCGACAACGGACTCGATGACGCGTGCGCGCGTGTGCTCGTTGAAGTGGAAGCGGAGCACGAGCCCGACGAGGCAGTCCGTCTCGCGGCGGCGATCGACTTCGTCCTCGACGACGGGCTCTCGCAGGCGCCGCGATTGCATCACGGCGGAGGCTTGGCCACCTGGAGCGTGCTCGCCGCGGCAATCGACAAGGGACACGATGTGCGCATCGGCCTCGAGGACACGCTCGTCCTTGGGAATGGGAGATCCGCGACCGACAACGCAGAACTGGTGGCTGCTGTGGGCGCGATGGCGGTTGCGTGCCGTCGAGCGATCGAAACTATCCCGTAGCCCGAGGCAGGTCGGCGAACATGTCGTGCGCGTACACGTCAACCTGCAGGAGGCCCACCGTGCGCACGTATGCCGGCTTCGGGAGGCTCGCGAGATTGGCGGTGTCGATGCAAAGGTCATCGCCGTCGCAGGAGCCGCGCAGGGCGATGACGAACACCGGCCCTGACTGTGCTAGGTACAACGCAGGCGGCGCATATGCATAGCGGCAGAGCTGATCAGTTCCCGCTTCGTTCGCGCAGGTCTGCAGCGGCAGCGCCGAAATGTGTTGATCCGTCTGCCAACCGATTGCGTACGACTCCCAGTACCCGCCGTACCCACGCGTGACCCCGAGCTGTTGCAGAGTCGTAAGCAGTTGCGGCGCGTCGGTGTAGTCAGGCCCCTGAAACGGATATGCCGTCAGGCGCGCGACGCCGAAGGCACTGACCAACGTCAGCACCGCAACGGCTGCGACGAGTGGATTGCGCCACGAGCGTCCTGAGCGCAGTACGACCGGCAACAGCGCGGCGATCGCGAACCACAACCCGTCGAGATAGTGTCCCTGGTAGTTCACCGGTGACTCCTGGATACCGAGCCCGGTGAAGCAGAGACTCGCGACCAACGCGCCGCTCGAGAGCACCCAGAACATCACGTACATCGATCGTCCGGGTGCTGGTGTTGCGCTTGCGTGGGTCACGCCGCGAACCGCGAAAGAGATGAGCGCGAAAAACAGCACGAGAGCAGCGACCGTCACGGCGCCCGGCAGAAGATCGTTGTACCAGCCGCCGGAAAGCATCTGACCCAGCGTCGAGGCCGTCACGCGGAGCCCGGCGGCGATGCCCTGCAGCGAAAGCGCGTTGACGGCAAGCCTGCTCGCAACAATCCCGTTAACGCTGGCGATCGTGGCCACCGCAAGACCTGCAACAACCGCGCTGCACGCGGTGACGGTGAGCGAGAGCCGGCGTTCCGGTCGCTGCCGCGCCAGCGCGAACGCGCAGATCAGCCACGGGCAAACCGCCGCGGCGAGAGCCAGCGTGTCACTGACGACGCAGACCCCGGCAAGCACGCCCACAGCGAGCGACGACCAGAGCATGCGACTGCGGGCAGGTTGCGACAGCGCCACGAGTTGCCACGCAGCCGCCGCTGTCACGACCACCGTGCTGATGTGCGCCAGTGGACTCAGCGCCTCCCACGCCACGACCGGCGGAGCAGCGATGCAAAGCACCCCGACCGCGAGTGCGCGATGTGGGCCGATGACACGCTGCGCTGTCCGCACCATCAGCGCGGCAGCAGCGAGCAGCAGCACCGCGCCGAAGGCGACGCCGGCGACGACGCTCCCGGTCACCTGGTCGAGCAGTCCGACCAGCCAGAGAGGACCAAGTCCCGACTGCGATCGGACCAGCAGTCCGTGCCCCCAGCCGCCGTGGAAGACGGCACCGGCAAGTTGCAGCGCGTTCGGGAAGTCGCTGTACCAGTAAAAGGAGGAGAGCAGGCCGGGCAATCGGAGTGCGACCACCGCGACGAACATGAGCGCCGCGATGCCCGGCACCACGATGCGCGGATCGGACCACCAGGGCCGGGGCCGCGATGCAGGGCGCGCAGCGACACGGGCCCGGCCGAGGAGTTCGGTCCACTCCGCGTTCGGTGCGAGTTCGGCCGAGCCTTGTCGGAGCCTCGGGCGTCCTCGGACGGCCGCCGTTCGACTCTTGGGCGAAACTGTCCCCACAACCCTTCCCCTGATCGCGTCAATCCCTTCTATCGACGCTGTCGAAGCGTACCAAAGGGGGATCCGAAACGCCAGCCGAGGCGGTTCGTGACGTACCTCGGAGCGGGATGTCCTCCGCCCGTCGCAGGGTAGTGACGCGCCGGGGGCAACGAACCCGGCTGGTTACCCTCGAATGTGGTGATCACAGCCGCCCCGACCACCGAATTCGCGGACACCATCGAAGCCGCCCGCGCCATCGCGCCGTTGTTCGGTGCGGATGTGCCGTCGGGCGACAGTGACGGCGTGGTGGCTCGCGTCCTCGCCCTGGCTCGGGTGCATCTCGGGCTGGACATCTCGTGGTTCTCACACTTCACAGGCGACGTGCATACGCTCGAGGCCGTCAGCGGCGAGACCGAGAGGTTCCGTATCGCCCAGGGATCCACGAACCCTGCGTTTGCGTCCTACTGCTCCCGGGTCATCGCCGGTGAGCTGCCCAACGTCATTCCCGACGCGCTCGCGGATGAGAGGACGCGTGATCTGCCGTTGACGCAGCTCGTGGGGATCGGCGCTTATGCGGGAGTGCCGGTTGTGCTTCCAGGCGGCGAGGTGTACGGGATGCTCTGCTGCATCGGCCGCGACGCGCACCCTGAGATCGACACCGGGGATGTGCGCTTCATGCGCGTGCTCGCCAGCCTGCTGTCAGACGAGGTGGAGCGCAAACGGCCTCTCGAAGAAGTGCGTACGGAGACGGTGGGGCGCATCAACGCGGCGATCGCCGGGAACGGGCTCCGCATCGCGTACCAGCCGATCGTCCGGCTCGACACCTACGAGATCGTTGGCGCGGAAGCACTGAGTCGTTTTGACGGTGGGCCGCCGACGCCGGATCGATGGTTCCGCGAAGCGGCGGGCGTCGGCCTCCAGACCGAGTTGCAAAGCGCGAGCCTGCGGATGGCGATCGCAGCCTTGCCGGAGTTGCCCAAGGGTGTGTATCTGTCGGTCAACGCGTCGCCCGAAGTCATCAATTACTGGGCGCATCGGACGCTTCCCGACGGCATCCCGTACGACCGGCTGGTCCTCGAGATCACCGAGCACGACCCCATCGACGACTACGACGAGCTGCTCAGGTCGCTCGCGCCGCTCCGCGAGCGCGGCGGCCGCATCGCGATCGACGACGCGGGCGCGGGCTACTCCAGCTTTCGCCACATTCTGCTGATCAAGCCGGACGTCATCAAGCTCGACATCTCGATCACGCGCGGCATCGACCAGGACACCTCACGTCGCGCACTCGCGGCCGCGCTGCTCAGCTTCGCCGCCGAGATCAATGCGAGTCTCGTTGCCGAAGGCGTTGAGACCATTGCCGAAAAGGAGACCCTGCAAGAGCTCGGGGCGACCCTCGGTCAGGGTTACCTCTTCGCTCGACCCGGGCCGCTGCCGTTGCCGGCGCTGCACGCATAACCCGATCGGCAACAATTGCGACGTGACCGAGCTCACGTCCTACATCCCCGCCGAAGACCGATACGAATCGATGATCTACCGCCGTTGCGGGCGCAGCGGCCTGATGCTTCCGGCGGTGTCGTTGGGGCTGTGGCAGAACTTCGGAGACAGCCGTTCCATCGACACCCAGCGCGGGATCCTGCGGCGCGCATTCGACCTCGGCATCACACACTTCGATCTGGCCAACAACTACGGTCCGCCGTACGGGAGCGCGGAGTCGAATTTCGGCCGAGTGTTGCGCAGCGACTTTCGCGCGCATCGCGATGAGCTGGTGATTTCGACAAAGGCCGGATGGGACATGTGGCCGGGACCGTACGGCGACCTCGGCTCGCGCAAGTATCTGCTCGCGAGTCTCGATCAGAGCCTGCGCCGCATCGGTGTGGACTACGTCGACATCTTCTATCACCACCGCTTCGATCCCAACACACCGCTCGAGGAATCGCTCGGCGCGCTGCACACCGCGGTGCAGCAGGGCAAAGCGCTCTACGTCGGCATCTCCTCCTATTCCGACCGGCGTACGGCCGAGGCCATCGCCATCCTGCGTGCGCTCGGGACTCCGTTGCTCATTCACCAGCCCTCCTATTCAATGCTCAACCGCTGGATCGAACATGGCCTCCTCGACGTGCTCGGAGCCGAAGGTGTCGGTTGCATCGCATTCTCTCCACTCGCCCAGGGGATGCTCACGAGTCGATACCTGCACGGCATCCCGGAGGGCTCGCGCGCTCAGCAGGATTCGTCGCTGAGTAAAGAGATGCTCAACGACGCGAACCTGAACCATGTGCGCGGCCTCAACGCCATCGCCGAACGGCGTGGTCAGAGCCTCGCCCAGATGGCCCTCGCGTGGGCCCTGCGCGACCCGCGCGTGACCTCGGTGCTCCTCGGCGCGAGCAGCGTCGCGCAACTGGAAGAGAACGTTGCGGCGCTTGGGCATCTCGACTTCACCGACGCCGAGCTCGCGGAGATCAACCAGCACGCCGTGGACAGCGGCATCGACCTGTGGCGGGGTCCTTCGACCAGCTGAGTTGACATGCGTCCGGCGGGAGGCGTCGGCCCCTTCTGCCTTGCTACCGTTGAGGTCGCATGGATCCGGCCCGACGCTCCTGGCTGGTGGGGGCCATCGCCCTCGGCGCATTCGTGGGCATGCTCGACGCCACGATTGTCGCGGTCGCGCTTGATCCGATCACGCATCACTTCGCGCTGCCGCTGGCATCCGGGCAGGAGGTCATCGCGATCTACCTGGTCGTTGTCATGGCGACGTTGCCGACGATCGGCCGGCTCTCGGATCGATTCGGGCGCCGACGGGCGTACATCGGCGGATTCGTGCTCTTCGGCATCGGATCGGTGGTCGCCGCAACGGCGCCGTCGTTCGCGCTCCTGCTCATCGGCAGGATGGTCCAGGCAGTCGGCGGAGGAGTGCTCATGGCCGGCAGCCTCGCGCTCATCGCCGAGCACGTCCCTCGCCGCCGGACCGGCCGCTCGGTGGCAGTCATGGTCACCACCCAGGCAATCGCGGGCCTGATCGGCCCACCGCTCGGCGGCGTGCTCGTGGCGATCGGTGGCTGGCAGGCCGTCTTCTGGGCCGGACTGCCGCTCGCGGTGATCGGCATCGTGCTCACGATCGCCGCGGTCCCTGCGAGCAGCGCTCAGCGCGACAGCAGCATCGACATCCCCGGGGCCGTCCTGCTCTCGGCGATCTTCCTCGGGGTCGGCGCGGGCATCTCGTCCCTCGCTGCGCCGGTGTTCGGCCAGATCCCGGCCATAGCGTGGTTCTCGGTCGCCTGGATTGCGCTGTTGCTGCTCTTCCCGGCCGAGATGATCGCGCGGCGGCCGTTGGTGGATCGGCGCCTCTTCCGGCAGCCCAGATTCATGTCCGCCACGATCGCGACGCTGCTCAGCACCGGGACGCTCATGTCCTGCTTCGCGATCCTGCCCTTCTGGCTCGAGCAGGCGCACGGCGTCACCCCCGTCATTGCCGGACTTGCGTTCCTCCCGATCGGGATCGGGGTCGGTGCCACGTCGCGGGCCGGTGGCCGGCTCGGTGACGCCAGCCGGACCGGATTGGTGACCACGGCAGGAATGGGCATGGCGGCCGTTGGCTTCATCCTCGCCGGGCTCGCGACTCACCACGTCGTCTGGCCGCTGCTACTGGCAGGGCTGTTCCTCGTCGGGTGCGGGAACGGGTTCTTCTCTTCGCCAAATACGTCGGCCGCGATCCGGCTCGCCCCGCGTGACGCGCTCGGCGGGGCGGCTGCGCTGCTCTCGGCGGCGCGCAACGCCGGCGTGATCACCGGCCTCGGGATCACCGGGGCGATCTACACCGCCGCTGGAACCAGGAACGCCGATGGAGCGGCGGCGACGATCTTCTGGGGCGCCGCCGTGATCTGCCTGGTGGTCGCCGCGATCGCGGTGGTCACCTACCGGCCGGTGCCGGTCGAGCCCGAATCCCACCCGTCGGGGGCGACGCTCGAGGGTCGTGCGGTGGGCGCCCGGCTGAGCACCGCAGCCGCGGGCGACCCTTCAGGCGTCAAGGTCGGCGACTGAGCGGAGCGATCCTTGGCTCGGTGATCTCGGGGTGGACCGTCCCCCACCCGATTTGCTCAAATTCTCCGGCTTGCTAGGATGGCTCGGCGAGAGACAGATTGTTCTCGGGAGGCGGGTTGACATGAACAAATTTGTATTGGCGCTTTGCTCCGTCGTGGTTGCCGGGGGCACCGGAGTGACCGCACACGCGGCGACAAAGAGCGGCCAGTGCTTCGCGTACCTCGCGGCCGGGTCACCGACCAGCATCCTGACGCACGCCAAGGCGCTGGAGTCGTCGCCATGCGACGGCATCTCGTGGATCTTCTCCTGGCGCGAGCTCGAGCCGTCACAGGGAGCCTACAACTGGACCAACGTGGACGACGCCCTCGCCGCGTCAGGCTCCAAGCCGGTGATCCTGAGAGTGGTCGGTGGCGACAGCGCTCCGTCGTGGCTGCCTCGCGCGGATGGCATCGTGGCGCCGAACCCCCAGGGCGGGAGCGCGTGGATGCCGATCCCGTGGAACGCCAACTTCCTCGCCACATGGAAGACCTTCATCAACGCGTTTGGCGCGCGGTATAACGCTAATGCGCACATCGCGATCATCGAGGGCGGCGGTGACGGTCCGCAGGGGGAGGCGCATCTCACCGGTAGCTATGCACTCTGGCACGCGGTCGGCTACACCGAGCCGGCGTATGTCGGCGCGATCACGACAGAGATCGCTGACTTCAAAGCTGCGTTCCCCAGCCGCAAGGTGAGCTTTGCCGGAGCGACGGCACCCACGGGCGCGCCGTCGCAGCCCAGTCTGGAACAGGGGTTTCTCAACGCGTGCGAGCAGGCGCACATCGTGGTGCAGAACAATGGGCTCACCGGAACCTCATATGGGAGGATCAACCAGAACGTGATCGAGTTCGGTTATCAGACGGCCAGCGCGCTGGGCACCGGCCTCGGCGCAGCCTTGCAGCTTGCCACCAAGCTCGGCGCGGCGTTTGTCGAGGTGTACTACAGCGACGCAACCAACCCGAAGGATTACGCCGCGATTAGGGCATACCAATCGTAGGGACGAAACACCATGTCACGCCACGAGATTGACGTCTATCTGGAGGGCCTCGACGAGCCGAAACGGACGACGCTCAGCCAGATGCGCGACACCATTCTCAGCGTGATTCCCGACGCCGAGGAGTGCATCTCGTACACGATGCCCGCGTTTCGGGTGCGGGGAAAAGTCGTCGCCGGATTCGCCGCGTTCACGACTCATCTGAGCTACCTGCCGCACAGCGGCTCCGTCTTTGGGCAACTCGAGAAGGAACTCTCCGGCTACACGCAGACCAAGGGTGCGCTGCACTTCCCGGTCGACACGCCGCTTCCTCGAGCGCTGGTTGCCCAGTTGATCGACGTGCGCTTGCGACAGGCGTTCGGCACCGGCCTGGAGGAGCGAGCCAGGTAGATTCGGCCGGCTGCTGTGGAGGGTGATCCAGGCATGATTCAATGCCTGCGATGACCACCGTGCTTCGCGCCGAGGCAATTGGCGCACCGACGCAGCTGCTCATCGCGGGCGCCTGGGTGGATGCCTCCGATCGTTCGACGTTCGAGGTTGATGACCCGGCTACCGGTGAGGTCATCGCCGAAGTGGCCAATGGGACCGTGGAGGACGGCCTTGCGGCGGTGACCGCAGCAGCCGAAGCGCTCCCCGCGTGGGCGGCGACGGCGCCCCGGCAGCGAGCCGAGATCCTCAGGCGAACCTTCGAGCTGATGACCGAGCGCGCCGAGGACTTCGCGCGCCTGATCGTCCGTGAGAACGGCAAGGCGCTCTCTGACGCGCGCGGCGAGGTGACCTACGCAGCAGAGTTCTTCCGCTGGTTCGCCGAGGAAGCGGTTCGTGCTGAGGGACATGTGCAGACGGCGCCTGCCGGAACCAACCGCATCCTCGTGGTGCGCCAACCGATCGGCGTCAGCGTCCTCATCACACCGTGGAACTTCCCTGCGGCGATGGCGACACGAAAGATCGGCCCCGCGCTTGCCGCAGGGTGCACCGTCATCCTGAAACCCGCTTCGGACACCCCGCTGACGGCACTCGCGATGGGGGCTCTGCTCACCGAGGCCGGCGTTCCGGCAGGCGTCGTCAACGTGCTGCCCTCGCGCCGCTCCGGGCCGGTGATCGGCGCGATGCTCCACGACCCGCGAGTGCGGAAGCTCTCGTTCACCGGGTCGACGGAAGTCGGGCGCGGGCTCCTGCGCGAAGCGTCGGATTGCGTCGTGAACTGCTCGATGGAGCTCGGGGGCAATGCGCCGTTCGTCGTCTTTGACGACGCGGACCTCGAAAGCGCCGTCGCGGGCGCCATGGTCGCCAAGATGCGCAACGGCGGGGAGGCGTGCACGTCCGCGAATCGCTTCCTTGTCCAGCGCGGGATTGCCGACGCGTTCAGCGAGCGTCTCGCCGCGGCCATGGGTGCCCTGCGTGTCGGGCCGGGCCTTGCTGAAGGGACCCAACTCGGGCCGCTCATCAACGCTGCCGGGCGCGACAAAGTGATGTCGCTCGTCACCAGTGCGGTCCACGACGGGGCGCGTGTCGCGGTCGGAGGCACGGTTCCCGACGGGCCGGGATTCTTCTATCCGGCCACAGTGCTCGTCGATGTGCCGGTTGGCGCTGGCATTCTTCGCGAAGAGATCTTCGGACCCGTGGCCCCGGTGGTCGTGTTCGACACCGAGGACGAGGCCGTCCGTATGGCCAACGACACCGAGTACGGCCTCGTCGCCTACGTCTACACCCGAGATCTGGAGCGCGGCTTGCGATTCAGTGAAGCGCTCGAATCGGGCATGGTGGGGCTCAACCGTCCGATCGTGTCCGACCCCGCGGCGCCGTTCGGCGGTGTCAAACAAAGCGGGCTCGGCCGCGAGGGTGGGCACGACGGACTCCTCGAGTTCATGGAGAGCAAGTACATCGCCGTCAGCTGGTGAGCGCGCGGCACTCCGCCGCGTCTCTTTTTTGCGGAGGATCGGAGTTGTTCGAGAAAGTGCTGGTCGCGATCGACGGATCGCCGTACACGGAGGCCGCGCTCAGCGCTGCTGAGGGCCTCGCTGCCAAGGCCGGGTGCGCGGTCGAGGTGATCCACGTGCACGAGCACGACTTCATCCCGTCGAAGGCTGGCATGGCTCCTGACCTCGAGCGTGACGACGAAGCCCAAGCGCTTCTTGACGGCGCCGTTGCGCGGCTCAAAACCCAAGGCGTGACCGTCACCGGCCGGCTCGTTCAAGCGCAGACGCGAGACGTGGCCCGAGCGATCATCGAGGCAGCCGACGACTGTGGTGCGGACATGATCATCGTGGGTCGTCGCGGACTCTCCAGTCTGACGGCCATGATCGTCGGGAGTGTGTCCAACAAGCTCATCCACGTGGCGAGAGTGCCGATCATGGTGGCGCACTGGTCAGACCCGAGCGATGAGGTGTCGAGTGGCAACGAAGCCCGCCATCAGGCGGAGCTGGACAACGATGTGTTGAGCGCGCAAATCCTCGAACATGGCGGGCCGATCCGCTCGATATGACCTTTTCCTGCAGGAAATCTGGTTGCGACGGTGTTGTTCGAACGGCCATCTGCATGGAACATCGGATGTAGACTGGGGACGTCTAGAAAGGAACCCCCAGATGGCCTGGATTTGGTGGCAGCAGCGTCGCGCAGATCACGCTGAGTGCCGAGCGATCACGAGGTATCTGCAGCAGCGAGACACGTCCCGCGTGCTGTCAGAGTTGGTCGTGGAAGCACGGCGTGAGGCCGACGCTCGACTGCGTCTCGAAGCAGCCCTTCAAGCGGAAGGACCCACTGCCTGACATTCGGTCCGGCGGCGCGTCCGAACGTTTGACACTGCCTTTCCGTCGCGGGCGACCGCGAATCAGGGATGAAGACACATCCTCAGTGGATGCGGATCGCTAGCGCGCCGGAGTCCGCTCCGTGCGGAAGCGATCGACGGCCATGAAAATGCTCTCGTCGAGCCACTGGTAGAACTTCTGACGCTTCTCGTCGTCCGTCGAGAGATCGCCTTCCTCTGAACGGCGCACGATCCATGGTGGGACGCCGTCTGCGATCACGCCACTTCCGACATGAACACGCACGAGGGTGTCGTTCTCCTCGAACACCTGGACAGTGACTTTGAGGATGAGCCCCGTATGGTCGACGAGGCGCCAGCTCTGCTCCCATCGCGCGTTGCGGTTGAAATCACGAACCACACGCACCGTTTCGTCAGCGATGACACTCTCACCACGGCCGGCGGATGCATCAAGGAGCCGGCGGACGTTGGTGTCGAGATCGCGCGCGATCCAGTGCACCAGCGACGGTGCCCGGTTGTCCAGGTCAGGGAGCCCGCTTCCCGGCGTCGCCACCGAGCCGACGGCCCGGACAACGCCCGCATGTCGCCGGCAGTAGAAGGCGCCATCGACCGAGGTGCCGTGCTCCGGGCAGTACGCGGTTGGGCAGGCCCGACCGCGCCCGTCCAGGTAGGTGCACGGTGCCGCGTTCTCGTTCGTGCAGCCCGCCAGCGTGCAGGCGACGCCGGACGCAGATGCGGGACTCGAGACGGACTTCGTTGCGGGCGAGGGCGTGTTTTCGGTCCGGGTACGCCGGAAGAACTGGCTCATCGGTGTAATGAAACGCATGCATGGTGCGTCTGCGCTGCGATATCGGACGCCTCGCGAAACCGTGTTACACACCGGTCACCAGGTTCGGAGTTTCGGTTCCTCCGCCCGGGTATCCGGCGCCCCCGGCGCGCAGCTACCTCGGGAACTCGTCGCCTTCGCGCATCGTGAGCCGCTCGCGGCCGCGGCGCACGTCGACGACGCCCCTGCCAAAGACATGCCACACGTCTCCATCGGTCGCGACCGCCGTGTTCTCGGCGACCCCGATGAACCGGACCGCTGCTGGAACACGCCGCGGCGCGAGGTCGCGAAGCCAGCGGACCCACCACCCCGACAGGGCGTCCCAGTGCACGCCGAGCGCATTGGTCGGGAGCAGCCCAAGCCCGCTCGAGAATGGGAAGCGCATGCCCGTGGCGCCGGTGATCATTGCGCCCGCACTGCACCCGGCGAACACGCCCCCTCGCTGGATGAGGCGCTGCACGCCGTCCCAGATCGGCGTGCCGTTGATCGATTCCGCGAGGTATTTCGGGCTGCCGCCACTGAAGAAGACCATGCTCGCGGCATCCAGGTGCGCTGCCAGTCCGGTGTCGAGCGCGTCGACACGGTTGCGGACCGGCAGCGCCTTCGCCATGATGCCGAGTGCCGCGTAGTGGGCGAGGCCCATCGCATTCCACCGCTCGAAGACGGCATCGCCCTCGCGTCCGCACGCGGTGGCGAGGATGGCAACCGAGCCGTCACCCGTGGCCCCGGCGAGCGCGAACCGTTCCGCTGCTTCAGACCAGGGTTCGAACTCGCCGGAACCGAGGAGCAGGAACCTGCCGAGTTCGCTCGTCATCTAGTGCGCATCCTGCGCAACCGGAATGCGCTGGCGAGCGGTATCGCGCACGACGCTGATCGCCGGCGCGCCATCCGGCGCGCGAAACAGGTCGCAGGTCACGAGTGCGACGCAGACGGCGACCAGAACGGATGAAGTGACACTCGCCGCCGCTGCCGCCGCGCCGGCCGGCGACGTCGTTGCTGCCATGACGATGAACACGTCGATGGTGAGGAGAACCGGGACCACCACTCGCCAGTTGAGCGCTGTGCCGGGACGCGCCAGCCACCAGAGGACGGCAAACACGTATGGCTCGAAAAGGTAATACGGGAACACGCTTTTGGCGAGGAGCGGGACGCAGCACGAGGCGACGGTGACCAGCCCGATCACCCCGGCGTGCGTGGTGCCGATTGATGGTCTGTGCCGTAGCGTTACTGCCACAAGTGCAGCCGCTACCGCTGCGCCGAGGTACACGTCCGACGAGCCCACGAGACCCGCCCACGACGCGTCACGCGCGACGATCCAGAAGGAGCCGCCGCTGATCGGAAGGCCGGCTCGGTAGGTGATGAGTGCGTGTACCGTTGCCTGCGCGTCGGCCAGCACGAATGGTGTGAGCCCCACGGCAATCGTCGCCAGAGCCGCGACCGCGATGGTGGTCGCGGCCCGAGGTTGTCGCCTTGTCAGAGCGATGAGCACCACGGGGATCACGCAGAAACCCGCAATGGTGCGCGCAAGGATTGCTGCCCCAAGCGCCATGCCAGAGCGAGCGTTCCTCTGGCGAAGAGCACAGGTGATTCCGAAGAGGACAAGGCACAGCTCCACCGGCTGTTCGATGTGACCGTAATCAAGGATCGCGATCCAGAGTGCCGGCGCGAGCAGCACGGTTGCTGCGATGCCAAGCGACCATTTTGTGTCGCCGCGCGCGGCTGCGACAAAGTGCACCACTTGGTATGCGAGCAACAGCGCGACGAGCGAGGCGACCCCGCCCGCGAGCGCCGCGCGCCCGGTCAGGCTCATAGCTAATCCGAGCGAATTGGCCAGCGCGGCAACCGGCACCAATGGCACCAGCCCAAGCGGGCCGTTGTCGTTCATGTACAGCGAATTGCCGTTCGCGGCATAGATGAGCAGCGGATGTCCGGCGACGACGGTCTCCGCCTGCGGCCATAAGTACAGATCGAGGTCGGACGGCGCCGTCTTCAACACGAGTGGAAGAACCGTCGACGCGGCGACGTAGAGCACGCCGAGTCCCGCGGTCAAACCCCGGGTGGTCACCGGGACATTCTGACCGCCGCCACTGTGATTCCTCACCATGGGCTCCCATGCGGTTCGATCTCGCAGCACCTCGATGACACCCGCGGTCGTCGTCTGTGCGCCGAACGCCTTCAAGGGCACACTCACGGCGCGCGCAGCTGCTGCGGCGATGGCTCGGGGTGTTCGCGATGCGGGCGCTGTCGCTGTGGAGTTACCTGTGGCGGACGGGGGTGACGGCACCCTGGACGTCCTCCTCGCGGCAAATGGATCCAAGGCGCGTGTCACCCGCCACCGAGTCACGGGCCCGATCGGGAGCAGAGTGATCTCCCGCCTCGGATGGCTGTCAGGCGACGAAGCCGTCATCGAGCTTGCCGAGGCTTCCGGGCTTCGGCGCCTCGGGAGCGTCCCATCCGATGCGCTCCACGCGACATCGCGCGGGACCGGCGAGCTCATCCGGATCGCAGCGCGGGCGGGCGCCAAACGCATCGTTGTGGGGGTGGGCGGCAGCGCTTGCACCGACGGTGGCGCGGGGTTGCTGCAGGCGCTGGGCGGCCGGCTCACCGACACGAGCGGGGCCGAGATCGGTGCCGGCGGCGCCGGTCTTGCCGATCTCGCGGCCCTCGATCTCTTCCAGGCGCGGCACACGCTCGCCGGCTGTTCCATCGAAGTCGCCTGCGACAT
This sequence comes from Candidatus Dormibacteria bacterium, assembly GCA_050010655.1. Lineage (GTDB taxonomy): Bacteria > Chloroflexota > Dormibacteria > Aeolococcales > Aeolococcaceae > Palsa-851. The sequence goes on along the minus strand of JBEKKP010000001.1, from coordinate 10,222 downwards.
TCGGGGTCCGCTCCTCGGCCCGACCGGAGCTGCCCAGATGTTCGCGCCGCAAAAGGGGGCATCGCCAGCGGACGTGCAGCGTCTCGAACAGGGCCTGGCGCGATTCGCGACACTCGCGGCCGCTTCGCAGGGAAGCGATCTGTCGATACTGCCGGGAGCAGGCGCCGCGGGCGGATGCGGATTCGGCCTCGCGCTAGTCGGGGCCCGGCTGGTGTCCGGCGCTTCCCTGGTCTGCGACTTGGTCGGTCTCGACGCAGCATTGGGCCGGGCGGATGCGGTGCTGACTGGCGAGGGAAGGCTGGATGCTCAGACCGCGGAAGGCAAGGCGCCGGCCGAGGTCGCGACCAGGGCTCTGCGGTTCGGGATTCCATGCATCGCGATCGCGGGGACGGTGCTGGATGCGTCTCCAGTGCTCTTCACCTCGACGATGTCGCTTGCATCGCTGGATCCAGCAGTGGACTCGCAGCGACATCCGAAAGCGTTGCTGCGCCGCGCCGGGAGGCTTGCCGTGACCTCCCACCAAGCCCTACTGACGGCGAAGGTCCATCGCCCGAATCCACGCAAGACTTGACGCGGTGTCAACGAGCGGGCGATATTCAAGCCCCACGAACCCGTCGTAGCCGAGGTCATCGAGCTCGCGGAGGAACGCGGCGATCGGCTGGACGCCGGTTCCGGGCTCGTGACGACCCGGAGCATCGGCGATCTGGACGTGCGCGACGATCGGGAAGTACGTCCGGAGGCACTCGATCGCATCCTCGCCGGCCATCGCCGCGTGGTACTGGTCGAGTTGAAGGCGCACATTGGGGTGGTCGACGGCCTCCACCAGTCCGGCCGCGACGGCCACCGTCCCGGCCCAGTACCCAGGGATGTCGACGTTGTTGATCGCCTCCACCAGTAGCGTGACGCCCGCGTCCTGCGCGAGGGGCGCGACCCGGTTGAGATTGGCGATCACCGTCTCTCGAGCCTGTTCATTGGTGACGCCTGCCGGTGGAATGCCAACCAGCGTGTTGAGCCGAGTGGTGCCGATACGGGCCGCGAGCGCAATTGCGTCGCGCACGCCGTCGAAGAACTCCTGCTCGCGACCCGGCAGCGCGAGCAGCCCGCGTTCGCCGCCTGACCAGTCCCCCGGGTACGGGTCGAAGTCGACCATCTCGAGGTCGAGGTTCTCGAGGGTGATCGCGAGGCGATCCGCGTCGAGTTCGTGCGGAAACAGCATCTCGACCTGGGCGAACCCAACGGCTGCGGCGGCATCGAAGCGCTGGAAGGGTCCGAGGTCCGGCCACAGCATCGAGAGGTTTGCGGCGAAGCGGGGCACGTCAGGCCACCGGTCCGGAGTCGCTTTCGCTGCCCTCGCGATCCCAGAACTTCACGAGCGACGACATGTCCTCTCCGGCCCAACCGCGAGCCTTTGCCTCGAGATAGCACTGCTCGACAAGTCCGCCGAGGAGGAGGGGCACGCCGGCAAGTGCCGCCTCTGAGTGGATGATCGACAGGTCCTTGGCGATGAGCCCGACAGGTGTTGCCGGACTGAAGTCGCGGGCGATATAGCGCGGCAGGTTGCGCAACAGCATCGCCGAGCTCCCGAACGACGTTCCGATGACGTCCTGCACCGTGGCGAGGTCCGCGCCGAGCTGCACGGCGAACGCCGCGGCCTCGGACGCTGCGAGCGTGTGCACGGCGACCAGGTACTGGTTGACGAGCTTGATCGCCTGCCCCGCACCAACCGGTCCGCAGAGACGGATCTTGGCGCCGAATGCCTCGAAGACGGGACGAGCGCGCTGGAAGGTCGCCTCGTCACCGCCCACCATCACGGTCAGCGTCCCCGCCTCGGCTCCGGCCGGTCCGCCGGACACTGGCGCGTCGAGAAACGCGGCGCCGCGGGCGCGCAGCGTCTCGGCACACTGCCTGTTCAAGCCGGGGCTCACCGTCGAGTGATCCGCATAGAGCTGGCCCGGTGCGGCGACCTCGACCATCTCCGCATAGACGGTACGCACCGAGTCCTCGGTGGGGAGCGCGGTCAGGACGAACTCGGACCCGGCGGCCAGTTCGCGCGGGGAGGGGGAGACCGTCGCTCCCTTGTCTCGCAGCGACTGCACCGCGGCGCTTTCCGACCGGTTGCAGATGGCGACCTCGTGACCGGCGGCGATCAGACGATCCGCGATCGGCCGTCCCATCTTGCCGATGCCGACGACGCCGACCTTCATGCGAACGCGCGACGTCTGACGTGCACCACGAGCGGATTATTCCGCGTCCACCCGTGGTGCCGTGGCGGATGCATCCATTCCGATCGGGATGGCACCATCACCCGGCACGAGTCCAGTCAGAGGAGGCCCGCAGTGAGCACCGTCGTCGATCCGGTCCAGAACCCGAAGGCCTATCAGACGATGCTCATCGACCTGGTCGGCAACGACGATCCGGCCGTCGTGCAGGAGGGCACGTCGGCGGCGCTCCGTGAAGTCATAGCGTCCGCCGGCGACCATCTCCGCACCCGGCCCGCGGAAGGCGAGTGGTCGGTGATCGAGTTGCTCGGGCACATGGTCGACGCAGAGATCGTCTCGTCGGCGCGATATCGCTGGGTCGTCGCGGAGGAAAGGCCACCACTGATCGGCTACGACCAGGATCGCTGGGTGGGCGCGCTCGGGTACGCCAACGCCGATCCGGCGGAGCTGCTCGCCACGTTCGATGCGCTGCGAACTGCCAACCTCGCGCTCTGGCGTCGCTCAACTCCTGAGCAGCGAGCGCGCGACGGCCTCCACGCCGAGCGTGGCCCCGAGAGCTTCGACCTCATGTTCCATCTGATTGCCGGGCACGGTCGATTTCACATCGACCAGATGCGCCGGACTCTCGATGCGGTGCGTGCGGTCGCGCCTTCGCAGACCTAGAGGGTCACGCGCGCTAGCCGGTGTTCTGCAATCCCGCGGCGATCCCGTTCACCGTGAGGAGCAGGAGCTGTTCCAGGCGCCTGCGATCGGCGTCGCTGGCGTCGCCGCTTCGGAGTGCGCGCAGCGCCCGAAGCTGGAGATGGCAGAGCGCGTCGATGTAGGGATTGCGCAGCTCGACCGCCCAGGACAGCACACGTCGCTTCTCGAGGAGCCGTGATTGGCCGGTGACCGCGAGGATCGCGGCGATCGTGCGGTCGTATTCGGACAGGATCAGGCCGGCGATGTGCGGTTGACCGCCAAGACGCAGGTATTGCTCGGCCATGAAGCGGTCCGTTTTCGCAAGGCTCATCTCCGCGTTGTCGATGAGGACACCGAGCAGCGGCCACTCGTCGTACGCGACACGCAATTCGTCGAGGTTCGCCGTCGCGATCGCGCTGCCGATCCCGTACCAGCCCGGAAGGTTCAGGCGGATTTGCGACCAGGCGAACACCCACGGTATGGCGCGGAGCGATGAAAGCCCCGTGTCGCTGCCACGACTCGCGGGACGCGATCCGAGGTGCAGCCGCGCGAGCTCTCGCACAGGCGTCACGGCCCTGAAGTACGCCGCGAATCCGTCGATGTCGACCAGATCGCGATACGCGGAACGGGCGGCCATGTCCAGAGTACGCGCGAGCGTTTCGAAGCGAACGGCCGCGCGCTCAGTGCGTTGCCGCGCCGCAGGAGTGGATGTCAGCAGGACGGCCGAGGTCACCTGCTCGAGATGGCGCTGCGCGAGGGTGCCGTTGCCGTACCGGGCGAAGATCACCTCTCCCTGTTCGGTGACCTTGAAACGGCCCGACACCGAACCGGGTGCCTGCGCCATCACCGCGCGGTTCGCGGGGCCACCGCCGCGCCCCAGCGCGCCGCCGCGCCCGTGGAACAGCGTGAGGCGCACCGCGCGTTCCGCAGCCCACGCCGCGAGGTCGGCCTGCGCGGCGTAGAGGGCGAGCGTGGCCGAAACCGGACCGCTCTCCTTGGCGGAGTCGGAGTAGCCGAGCATCACCTCGAGGGCGCGGCCCGTCGCCGCCATCCGCCGGCGCACCGGCTCGAGCTCGATCATCGCGTCGAGCGTCTGGCGAGCAGTGGTCAGGTCGACGACCGTCTCGAAGAGAGGCACCACGTCGAGCTCTGGAGCCGGATTCGGCGCGCACGCCAGTTCCGCCAGCGCGTACACGGCAGCGATGTCCTCGGCACTCCGGGTGAAGCTCACCACGTAGCGATGGCACACACGCGCGCCAAAGCGTTGCTGCAGCAGCGCGATCGTCCTGAGCGTCGCCACGACCTCATGCGTCTCTGGCGAGCGCGCGCCGCCGGCTGAGATCTCGGCAAGCGCAGTGCGATGCACGCCACTGTGTTGACGGATCTCGAGGTCGGCGAGATGAAAGCCGAATGTCTCCGTCTGCCAGATGAGCTCGTGCACTTCACCGTATGCCTGTCGCGGCGCGCCGGCGTCGACGAGCGCGGCCTGCAGGGCTCGCAGGTCGTCGAGCAATTCCTCCGGTCCCGAGTAGGCGAGGGAGAGATCGCCGCGTCGTGTCGCCGCGATGCGCTCGGCGCACAGCAGGAGGAACTGGCGGTACGGCTCGCCCGGTGCGCGTGTCTCGATGGCGATGGCGCGGTCGCCGACGACCTGTCGCGTCGCGCGGAGCAGGCTGAGAAAGCGATCGTCCGGCGGGGTGGTGTCGGAGTCGGCCGTGAGTCCGGTGCCGATGCGCGTGGCAGCCGCTTCCAGTCCGCGGAGGATGTGCTCCGACTGGATGAGCAGCGTCTCACGCGTGACGTGGGCGGTGATGAGTGGGTTACCGTCGCGGTCGCCGCCGACCCAACTGCCGAATCGGAGAAACGCCGGCGCGGCCGGCGGCCGCGTGCCGTCGTCGCCATCGTCGAGTGCGGCTGCAAGCTCGCGGTAGACGGCCGGTACCAGCCGGAACAGCGTCGTGTCGAAGACGCCCATGAGCGTGCGGACCTCGTCGAGCGGCTGCAGTTCCTGACTGCGCAGTTGCGATGTTCGCCAGAGTGCGTCCACTTCTTCGAGAAGCCGTCGTCGTGTCTCGGGCTGCGCGGCCGCCACCACTCGCGGATCGGCGAGCACCTCCAGCTGCTGCCCGACCCGCTGCAGCGCAGACGTCACCGCGCGGCGGCGAGCTTCGGTGGGATGCGCGGTGAAGACGGGATGGACCCGCAGAGTCGCGAGTTGCTCGTCGAGACCGGCGTCCCCCAACTCCGCCCGCACCGCCGCGAGCGCGGTGGTCAGTGCTTCGGCCGGACCTGAAGCGCCGTAATCGGCCTCGCGGAGCGCGCGAGCGCGATATCGCTCCTCCGCCAGGTTGACGAGATGGAAGTAGCACGCGAATGCGCGCGCAACCTGTTCGGCCCGGTCGAGCGACCACGAGGAGACGAGCTTGTCGGCGGAGTCGGCCAAGCCTCCGCGCGTTCCGTCCTCCACTCGCGCTCGGATCACCGTTCTCCGCAACGTCTCGACGTCTGCGAGGAGTCCGGCGCCTCCGTGCTCGGCGATCACCTGCCCAAGCGCATCGCCGGCGATCCGGACTTCCTCGCGCAGGGTGCGCGGCATCTCCTGGCGCGCGGTGTCCCGCACGCTTCGGTCGGTGGTCTCGCGCTCGGCCGGGCTCGCCATGTAGCAACGACCATACCGACGCCCCGGCATTCGCCGCATCGTGCGCCGCGGACGTGCGGCGCCGAGGTGGCGGCTGTGCACCCGTACACTAGCCCCGGTGATGACCAGTGGCCTGCCCGCAACAGTGGGCGTGGTTGGCCTCGGCCGGTTTGGACGCCTCTGGGCTTCGATGCTGCGGGCCGACTTCACCGTCCACGCATACGACTCCAACCAGCTGCAACGCGCCGCAGCTGAGCGCGAAGGCATCGCGCCGGCGACGCTGCTCGACACGCTGTCGTCAGAGGCAATCTTCTACTGCGTCCCGATCTCGGCGTTCGAAGCGACACTCGAGGAACACCTCCCGTACTTCCATCAACTCGGCGGCTCGCGAACGCTCATCGACGTGCTCTCGGTCAAGCTGCACGCGCGCGATGTGTTTGCGCGGCTCCTGCCGCCGGGATACCAGGCACTCCTGACGCATCCGTTGTTCGGTCCGGACAGTGTTGCTGCGAGTGGCATGGCGGGTCAGACGATCGTCATCGACGGGTTTCGTCTTGCTCCCGAAGCATTGCAGGCGTGGGCTGCGTACTTCACGTCCAAAGGGCTCGTGGTCGTACCGATGTCGGCTGACGAGCACGATCGACTCGCCGCGGAGAGTCAGGGACTCACGCACTTCGTCGGTCGGACACTCGAGCGATTCGGGTTCGCACCGACGCAAATCGACACGCTTGGCACGAAGCGGCTGCAGGACGTCACGTCGCAGGTGAGCAACGACACATGGCAGCTGTTCGTCGACCTGCAGACGCTCAACCCGCACACCAAGGCGATGCGACTTCGCCTTTCAGAAGCTCAGGATTCGGTCTTCGACCTGCTGCTGCCCAACCGCGTTGCAACCGATCGCGTGCTCGTCGGCATCCAGGGTGGGCGGGGGAGTTTCAACGAGGACGCCGCTCGGTATTACTTGAGCCGGACTCCCGAAGTGCCAAGCGAGATCGTGTATCTGCATACCACCGAGCGTGTCCTGCGTGCGCTGCACGAGGGCGAGATCGATCGCGGGGTCTTCGCCATTCACAATTCCGTGGGCGGCATGGTCGGGGAATCGGTTGCCGCGATGGCCCGATACCGCTTCGCGATCGTCGAGGAGTTCGCGATCAAGATCTCGCACGCGCTCATGATTGCTCCAGGCGCGGATTTCTCGAACGTCGACACGGTGATGGCGCATCCCCAGGTGCTGCGTCAATGCCGGACCAACCTCGAGAAGAAATATTCGAATCTCCGGCAGACAAGCGGGGAGGGGGACCTGATCGATCAGGCCAAAGTCGCGGAGTTGCTCGCCAGTGGCGAGTTGAGCGACACGATCGCGACCATGGGGAGCCGGACGCTCGCGGACATTTATGGTCTGCGTGTCGTCGAGGACAACCTGCAGGACCTCGACGAGAATTTCACGAGCTTTCTCTGGGTCGAGCGACCGCGCCAGGGTTAGGCAGTCCCGCCCACGGTCTGCAGGCTCCGCATCAGCGACAGGAATTCGGGAAACGACAGGCTCTGCTCTGCGTCCGAGAGTGCCTGGTCCGGGTCGGGATGCACCTCGATGAGCAGTCCGTGTGCGCCGGCAGCACGCGCCGCCTTCGCCATCGGCGGGACGTATGCGCGGTGACCTGTGCCATGACTGGGATCGACGATGACCGGTAGATGAGTCAACTCGCGGAGCACTGGGATCGCGCACAGGTCGAGCGTGTTGCGCGTGGTCGTCTCGAAGGTGCGGATGCCGCGCTCACACAGCATGACCTGCTGATTCCCGATCGCGAGAATGTATTCCGCAGCACCGAGCCATTCGTCGATCGTGCTGGACAGACCGCGCTTGAGCAGGATCGGCCGGTCGACCTTTCCGAGCTCGCGCAGGAGATCGAAGTTCTGCATGTTCCGCGTGCCGACCTGGAGGATGTCGACCATCTCTGCCATGCGTCTCACCTGGTCGACGGCCATCACCTCACTGATGATCGGCATCCCGGTTGCCCTTCCTGCCGCGGCGAGCAGTTCCAGGCCCTCCCAGCCGAGGCCCTGGAATGCATACGGTGACGTTCGAGGCTTGAAGACACCACCACGCAGAATCTGAGCGCCTGCCTCGCGAACCGCGCGAGCAGTGGCATTGATCTGATCGGCGGACTCGACCGAGCACGGACCCGCCATCACGAGGAATCCGCCGCCACCGATGAGCAGGTTGCCGACGGGGATCACGGTATCGTCAGCCCGCGCGCCACGCCCGGCGAGACGGTAATTCTTCGACGATTTCGTTGCCGGCCGCGGTGGCAGCACGGTTTCGAGCACGTCGTTCTCCGAGGGCACCGGCACGAGCGGTGTCGCGTCTCCCGGTTGCGCATCACCCCTCGTGGTCGTGGCCGGGTAGCTGCCGAGCACCTTGAGGTGCAAGGCCGTGGAGCGAAGATCATCGAGCGCGTCGGACGTTCGCGGCTCTGCGACGTTGCCCTCGAAGTCGATGAAGAACATGTACTCGAAGGGCCTTCCGGGGCGCGGACGCGACTCGAGCTTGGTCATCGAGTGGCCGCTCGCCACGAGCACACCGAGCGATCGCATCAACGACCCGTGTTCGTGCCGGGTGATCAGGATCAGGCTCGTCTTGCATGGCGCGCTGAGCTCCACGGGAACCGGGTGCCGGGCGAGGACGACGAAGCGCGTGTAGTTCTCCGCATGGTTCGCGATGCCCCGCCGGAGGACAACGAGGCCGTGCGCGGCCGCGGCTTCGGGCGCGCCGATCGCGACCTGCGTGGAGTCGCCGGCTGCATGCACGAGTCGCATCGCTTCGCCGGTATCGAAGTGCAGGACCTGTGACGCGTTGGGCAGTGACTGGAGAAAGCGCGAGCACTGCTCGAGTCCGTCCACCGCAGCGAGCACCTGACTGATCGCTCCGAGCGGGACATCGCTGACACCGCACAGGCAGTAGTCGACGCTCGATGTCTCCTCCCCGACGATCGACACCTCGTGCTCGCGCAACAGATCGTAGGTCTCGTCAATGCTGCCTGCGGCGGTGTTCTCGATGGGGAGCACCGCGAGATCGACCTCGCCCGCCTGGAGCGCGTCGACAGCAGCCTGGTAGGAGCGGGTGACGACGAGCTCACTTTCGACGTCGCGGGTGGCGAGATACTTCTGCGCCGCCAGAAATCCAAACGAGTGCTCACCGCGCACGGCGACGCGGAGCGCCACCTCGCGCTGCAGCCCCGAACGGCTCGAGACCTGCCGGCTGACCGACTCGGCGAGCAGGTCTCGGTAGATCCGCCGCACGAGATTGACGGGCGCCCCCTCGGTTCTCGCGATGTGCTCCACGGCTGCGAGCACTTGACGTTCGCGATCCGGGTCTCGGATTGCGGCGTCGGACGCGGCCTTCTCTTTCGCGACATCGCCGACGACACGGAAGCGCTCCGCGATCAGCTCAACGATTCGCTGGTCGAGGTCGCCGAGTCGTTCGCGGAGCGCTGCGAGTTCAACGTCAGGCTCTGGCACGCACCGAGTCTACGTGCCGCCGGTCAGGAGGCTGCCGGATCCTCGAGGACGGCGAGAATGTTGCCGGCTGGGTCGAGGAACCACGCGATTGTCGGACCGCGATCACGCATGATGCCGCGCTCGTCCTGATTGAGCCCGTCATAGCGCTCGAAGTGAATACCGGCTGCCGCCAACTCGTCGACCGTTCGCGAGACGTCGTCCACGGGGAAATTGAGCACCGTGAACGACGCGGGCACGTGATTCGGCTTTGGATACACCACAACTCGTCCGCCGCCCGCGAGGTGAAGGTTCAACGTGCCGTCGGATTCGGTAATTTCGAGGCCGAGCGTTTCGCCGTAAAACCTTCGCGCCGCGTCGATGTCGTTGGTCGAGAATCCCGAGAATCCGTGACTGTCGGCGAGCATGCGAGCCTCCTGCCTGCTGCGGTTGGGTCGTTCCCGGCAAGTGTGCGCCGGCCAGGTCTGGGCATGGGATTCGGGCCAAGCGGTGGGTTCTGCCCTAGGATGACCTCCGACCCACCACTCGGGCGGCGGCGAAGACCGCGCCGCATATCAAGGAGGCTTCCATGCTTGCGTTCAACGCGTTCGGTACCAAAGAGATCGTCGTCTACGTGATCGTCGTCGTGATCGTGCTTGCCATCATCGGTTGGTATCTGATGCGTGGCCGCTCCAAGGCGTAGGACGAGCGACGCTCGGTCACTGTTCGTCCGATCCATATCTGGTTTACCGTTGCTCGGTAACGCCGCTTCGGCATCGACCGATCCTGGCGCGCTCTTCGGCTAGCTCGGTGGCGGCAGGGCGTCGAACGACGGCATGAGGTGGCCGCGGAGCGCCGCGGCGACGTTCTCGGCGTCGGCTGTGGTCACGACCAGCCGCGAGTAGGAGGCACCGTCCAGGTCGACCACGACCGCCATCTCCTTGCCGTGCACAACTGCGAAGTCCTTGCCAAACGACCCACGTCGCGTCCCCACGGCGATCACGCCGGGAATCCCGGTCCCTGGCGCACGAATGCCGCGCAATTCCGGCCATGCGTCGTCGACCACACGTATGGACCGTACCGCCGAAAGCGGGACATGCACATCCGTATGCACAGCTTCGAACTTCTCGACATCGGACATCTTCACGACGATGTTGCTGCCTTCCACGATCACTGTTGCCATACATCG